>JAHJJB010000149.1 GCA_018823005.1 Pseudomonadota bacterium
AGTTTTTCAAAAAGCAGTTTGGCAAAACCGCCCCCCCAGATAAAATAGGTTCGACCAACCGGAGCCGCCCCGATAGTAACGCCTTTTGGCCAGTTCGCTTTATCCGCTGCCATACCAATGTTAACGGCAAAAACAAACATCCCTAATATCGCAACAACAACTGCAATTTTTCGCATGATACTTTCCTCCTTTTCCTTATTAATGTTAATAAACATCAAACAGCAATTTAATGACTTCTGCGACCCAAAAACAAAAAAACACCCCCTTTTGCTTTATTCCCTTTAAAGGCACCTGAAGAAGCAGAAAACATTGCGGGCATAAGATTTTCTGAATCGTATTTAGATGATGTTTACCATTTATGAAAAACCTTGTCAATCCAATGAATTCTGATTTTTGTGTAAGAATTATTCTTACAAATCAAAATATCCGGATCATCTCTATAAGATTCGGTGATGTTGTCAGGTTGCAAGGAGCCAATGATTCCGCTTGAACCCTCAAACCTTTTTACCTAAATAAATCTTATGGTTCTACAAGACGGTTCTGAATGGCAAACCGTGACAGCTCGGCATTATTTCGGAGGTTAAGTTTTTTCAAAAGCCTGAATCTGTACGTATCAACGGTTTTGATGCTGATTCCGTATGCTGAGGCTATTTCACGGTTTGTGTGGCCCATGGCAAGGCGTCTTAAAACCTGAAGTTCTCTCGTTGAGAGAGAATCCAGAGGAGATTGTCCCAGGGAACCTCTTGCAACACGAAGGGCAAGAAGATCTGTTGCTTCAGCCGAAAGGTACCGGCTTCCGGCATGCACCTTGCGTATCGCATTTACAAGTTGTTCCGGGACCGATCTTTTGGTTATGTACCCCATTGCACCAGCCTCAATGGCTCTTATTACATACTGCTCCTCCTCGTGCATTGTTAATATTATAACAGGCAGCTTCGGAAAGGAGGTATGAAGCTGGGATGTAACTTCCAGGCCGTCTATCCCCGGCATGGATATATCAATCACGGCGACATCAGGCTGCTCTTTCTGAACCTGCAGCAAAGCGCTTTTCCCGTCCGCCACTTCCGCAACCACCTCCATGTCACCGCTTTCTTCAACAATACGCCGCAATCCGGCTCTTACAATGCTGTGATCATCCGCGATAAGAACTTTAATCATTATAAACTCCTGCTTTGCTCATCTACCGGCACACTGAATAAAATTGTAGCCCCTTTTTCCATGGCAGATTGAACCCGAAGCACACCGCCGACAAGCCCGGCCCGCTCACGCATCCCCGCTACCCCAAGTCCTTCAGATTCTCCAAGTGCAGATATGCTGAAACCTTTACCATTATCAGAAACAAAAAGCATTAGTATGCCGCTCTCAAACCGCAAAATCACGTCAACCTTGCTCGCACCGGCGTGTCTTGCCACGTTAGTAAGAGCCTCCTGGGTGATCCGGTATGAAGCCGTAGCAATGCTCTCGCTTATTCCGGGAATATTGTAATGCTCGAATATGCATGTGATACCTGTGCGCCTTTCAAAATCAGAGGTATACCATTCAAGAGCGTCAACCAGACCCAGATCGTCAAGAACACCGGGGCGAAGGCGTATGGCCATGTTTCTAACATCCTGTATATTCTTATCAACCAGATCGCACATCGAAAGAGCGCGCTGAGCCGCTTTTTTGTCGCTCTCTTTCAGCCTCTCGTACATCCAGACTGAATCCATTCTTAAAGCAGTCAAAACCTGACCGAGTTCATCGTGAAGCTCTCGCGCGATCGCGTGTCGTTCATTCTCCTGGTTGGTTATTATGCTTCCGGAAAGGCGTTTCAGTTGATCCTGAGCCTTTTTAAGGGCTGTGATATCCGTTAATATGGCACAGATTCCGCTTGCAGCGCCTGTTTCATCGTATGTTGGGAACTTGACTGAAAGATAAGTATGAATTCCGTCTTCGTGCCTGATATTTTCTGTGAACTGGCAGTCTTGTTTCGTCTCCAGTACTCGCAAATCAGAAGTCCTGAAACAATCCGCTGTATCCTCAGGAAGTATTTCATAATCCGTTTTTCCTCTTATCTCTTCATTCCGGACCCCGAATAATTCCTCGTACCTTGAATTAACAAGCATGCAACGGCGGTCTTTATCTTTCATATAAACTACTGCAGGAGTATATTTAAATATGCTCGTTATCTCCCTTGTCCGTTTTCTTACCTGCATTTCAAGCTCTTTTGAATAACGGCTGAGCTCCTCCTTGGCTATTTTCAGCGCTTCTTCCGCCCGCTTCCTTTCGGTTATATCAATCGACACGGAAAGAGACCTTTTTATTATGCCTTCAGAATCCCTGTCCGCTATCGCGGAAAGAAGTATGTCCATCTCTTCCCCGTTCTTCTTTACAAACCTGTACTGCACATCCCTGTAGTAACCTTTCCTGAAAAACTCTGGGATTACAACCTCTCTTGCAAGTTTTCGGGATTCTTCCGAATAAAAATCGGTTATCATTCTCCCGATAACCTCGCCTCTTTCATACCCCATAACATCGAGCCAGTGTTCGCTGACGCTGACAAGGCGTCCGTCAGGATCTACGGAATGGAGCATGGCAGGCGTGTTGTTGTACAAAGACCTGTATCTTTCCTCGCTCTCGCGAAGGGCATTTTCTACCGATCTTCTGAGTAAAATCTCTTCGGTCGCTTTTCCGTAAAGGAAAAAAACGGAAACACCTATCAGAATAGTTAAGGCAAGGACAATCGGACCCGTAATCCTCAGCAGGGGATCCGACACTATTTTTGAAATTGCAGAAAGGTCCCTTAAATATACCAACTTCCAGCCGGAAAAATTATCTATATCCAGACTGCGCATAAGGTACTTTTTCCCGGAGCTGTCTTCTGCAGATTTATCATCTATTAAAGACAATCCGTTCCAGAGCCAGGGCCCTTCACCGAACTGCCTGGATATTATAACGTCTTCCTTTTCATCCGCAGAAAGTTTCCATATAGAATTGTAAAGCCACTCTTTTCTGTTCGAAATGAAAATTATGCCATGAGGATCAGTAACAAGCACGATTTCATCCGGTGAGAGAGAAATCTCTTCTTCGATGAGTTGAATGGATGCTTTTATCACAACAAGACCAACCGGCAGGTTGCTTTTTTTACCATATACAGGGTAGCTGTAATAAGCGCCTCTTCTTTTTGATGTGACGCCAAGTGCCAGATAAGTTGCAGGATTATTGCTGATGGCCTGCTTAAAATATGGGCGAAAGGAAAAGTTTATTCCGACAAAGCTGTCTTCATCGTTCCTGTTGCTGGATGCGATTGTGTTCCCGTTTTCATCCAGAATATAACAGACTTCAACATCTAATGACGCTTTAAAATGGTCGAGAATGGAATTCACACTTATTAATGTATTATTTGAAGGAATTACAAGATGTTGTGAAATTTCTTTAATTCCAGCAAGAGTTCCGGCAGACTTCTTATGTTCTGAAAGAAGGGACGACAGGTTGACTTTTATCATCTCAAGCCGAGCAACAGCCTGCCGTTCGGCTTCTTTAAAGGCAGATTCCTTCAGAGATGAATAATATAGATACCCTCCAGCCGTTGCAGACAGAAATGCCAGCAATGACAGTACCATAAGAATTATTCTAAGCTTCAAAAGCTGATATCTCCGGTAAAATAATCCGCCTCAGGCTGACTATGCATGTATATTTCAACCTCTTACGAAGTTATTAATATTGGTTCTTCTCACATTTAGTTGTGAGAAAGGGGTCAAGGATCATCAACCAATTTGGAGATGATCTTTAATATTATTGCAACGCATGCAGCAAATCAAACACAAAGTGATACCTGATTATTCTTACTCACTGAAATTATTACTGAACCGCAATAGCAATTTTAAGCTGTAATGGGGTCGGCCTAAGCGAACCATCTAATATGGCAGGAATACAATCAGATAAAGGATAGAGTTGATAGAGTCATGTTTTTGATTTCATTAAGAATCCGTCTGGCGTAAGGGACAGATCGGGAACCACACGCACGGATTTAATGTCGAACAACCTCTTTATTTTACCGATATTGCCGTTTTTCAATCCGCGGAGCCTAGAAACACTTGCGGGATGAACCCTTATAGTTATCTCTTCAGGCAGGACGGATTCCGATTTAAGAACGCCAATTATATTATCAAGAAAGATTTCCGAATAAACAAGATGGCCGAAGGCTGGATGATAAGGTCCTGCAAGAATGGAAGTTCCTTCCCGCAGATCATCAGTCGCCTGCAAACCCATGCGGATAACCCTGATGTTGTTTTCCCTGAAAACAAGGTATGCCTTTTTTGTAATCGACACGCCTTCTTCAAGAGAGAGCGGGACATATTTTCCTTTCTTATATAAACCGGCAAGAGGACTTCCTGCCAGCACAACGGTCGGATATATTCTTACAAAATCAGGGGATAGTTCAGATATGCGCCACGCTGTTGAAACCGATCTGCTCTCATCATCGCCCGGCAAACCTATCATCATCTGCAGGCCAATATTAAAACTCTTTTTTTTAAGCAAATCGACTGCATTTTTTGTATCGGAAGAAGTATGACCCCGCCTTGCCTGTGCCAGAACAGAATCATCCATTGACTGAACGCCCAGTTCAATGGTCGATACGGGAAAATTCTTAAGAAAATCAAGCTTATTATTGTCTATAGTATCAGGGCGGGTTGAAAATCTTATGCTGTCAACAAGTCCGTCTGTTACATATTTTGCTGCCACGCACAGAAGTTGTTCAATTTTGTCAATACCAAGACCTAAAAAATTGCCGCCATAAAAACCGATTTGAACCCTGCCTCTGTTTTTACCTTTGTAATTCAAAAATGATGTGATTATACGGCTTAACTCTTCCTGCGAAGGGATTTTATTTTGTATGCCGGTAACACTATTCTGGTTGCAGAAAACGCATTTATTGGGGCATCCGGCGTGGGGGATAAAAACAGGAATTATGAAATCTTTTAACTGGTTATCCATCGGCTTTCATATAATCTGCCGCCAGCATATCAAGTGCTTTTCGGGCCGCATCCTGCTCTGCATGTTTTTTGCTCTTTCCGTATCCTTCTGTCCGGATATCATTTACCGATAAAGCGACTCTAAACATCTTATTATGATCCGGGCCTGTTTCTTCAATAACACTATAGACCGGTTTTTCACCTTGTCTTGTCTGAAGCAGCTCCTGAATTCTGCTTTTATAATCATATGTTGCAGCAAGACTTCCATCAAGCCCGAAAAAGTATGAAAAATGCTCCTCAATTAATCTGAAAGACGCATCATAACCACCGTCAAGATATGCTGCGGCAATGATTGCTTCGAGTGTGTTGGCCAATATAGAATTTTTTTCACTTCCTTTAGTTAAAGATTCCCCTTTCCCGAGTTGTATATGGAGCCCAAGGTCTAATGATCGTGCAACGGACGCAACCTGTGTTTCATTAACAAGATTGGAGCGCATCCGGGAAAGGTCACCTTCCTCCAAATCCGGAAAGCGATCAAGCAACATATGCCCTATGACAAGATTTAAGACAGCATCTCCTAAAAATTCCAGCCTCTCATTATCACGAATCCGGTGATGCGTCTGTTCGTTCACGAAAGAACTGTGCCGAAGGGCTTCATCAAGGAGGCTTTGATTTTTAAATTCGTATTTTAGTTTTTTCTCTAATTCAGACGATTCAGGCGGTTTCATCAAAAATCCTTAATCAGATCTTCATACAGGTAATATGGTACATGAAAATCCCCTCTTCCTGAACCCATATTAACATCTGGTTTCAAAGAACCGTGAAAGTCAGTACCACCCGTTATGAGCAATTTATGCTTTTTTGCAAGCCTCAGATAATATGAAACCTGTTCTTTTGAATGCTCAGGATAATATGCCTCTATCCCCTTTAAACCCATTTCTTTCAATTTAACTATCAGTTCCTCAAACTTCCCGCCGTTACTGATTTCAATAAGTGCCGGATGCGCAAGGACGGGTATACCGCCCGCACCGATAATAATCTCAATCACCTTGCCGGATTCAATCCGGTATTTATCAACGTATGCCGGTTTTCCCTTTCCAAGATATTTATCGAACGCCTCGTCAATTGACTCAACAAACCCCTTCTCTAACATCAGCCTGGCAATATGGGGCCTTCCTGTCTGCCCGTCACCTGCAAGTTCAAGCACTTCCTGAATAGATATATTCATGCCAAGATTGTTTAAGAGTCTGACTATCTTGGGGTTTCGGTTTTCCCTGGCAAGCTGCAACTTGGAAAGAGTCTGATTTAATAAAGGGTCATCAAGACGAAACGAATAGCCCAGAATATGGAAACTTCCTGAACAGAAAAAAGATGAAGGAGGTGCCGCACTGATTTCAACACCTGTTAATAACCTTAAATCCGGAGGAATGCCGGCAACGATTGCTTCTTTTGAACCATTAATTGTATCATGATCTGTAATTGCAATAGCAGCAAGATTCAGTCTTTTAGCTAAAGCAAGTATTTCTTTAGGAGAATAAGTTCCATCTGATGCAGTTGAATGTATATGGAGGTCTATTGCCCTTTTATTGCTATAATCCAAGAGCTTTTTCCAAGGCCTCCTCTTTCGCTTTGCAGTCTATGCATTGAGAAGTCACTGGTCTTGCCTTCAGGCGATTAACCGAAATTTCCCCGCCGCAGGTTTCACATGTGCCAAAAGTGCCATTTTCTATCCGCTCAAGAGTCGATTTAATCTTGTGAATCAGCTTGCTTTCCCTGTCTCTGATTCTGAGCATGAAATTGCGGTCAGCTTCAAGAGCCGCGCGATCTGTCGGATCAGGGAAGTTTTCCTTAGGATCAGTCATCCCGGAAACAGTATCTCCTGCCTGACTCAAAAGTTCTTCAAGGCGTGTTGATAAAAACTGTCTGAAATATTCAACGTCTTTCTTCTTCATAGCAAGCCCCTCTAGCGTAGAAATTTTTCCATCATGAAGTTGTCCTTCTTAACATACAGTCCTGTTCAAGTAAAGCAAAAAAATAGTATTTATGGGCATTATAAGACAACCATCAGATTTAACGCAGCTTTATATTGTATCTTTATTAATTATGTAATATGTGTACACATATTGGCTAAAATGAATAATTGATGATGTTGCAAACCGTGTTTATATTTTGCTGTTAACACAACAGGAGGTAATGAATTGGCTAAAATCAAGAAAGATCTTCGCAGTAAAACCGATTATAAAAAGGTTACAATTAAAACGTCGGACGGTTTAACAATTCAGGGCAGGATAAATCTTACGCCGGAACAGCGGGTTTCCGATCTTTTTACAAAATCTGAAGCCCCTTTTGTAGTCCTGGTCGATGTGTCTTACAGGGAAGGAGAAGGGAAAATCCTTTTTGTGAATAAAAAGCACATAGTATGGGTTGAACCTGAAGATAACGGAATAATCTGAACAAATTCCTGCTGATGTAATATCTATTTGACTTCTTTTATGAAATTCTCATAACTTTTCAGGCTGTTAATGGCATATGTTTTACAGGGATAATCCTTCGGCAATATTTTTTTCAATAGTCCTGTAAGCACTGTGCCGGGGCCAATTTCTGCAAATATTTCGACTTTCTCATTCATTAGCCTGCATATTGAATCAAACCACTTGACCGGGCTGCACAGCTGTTTCCCCATAAGGGTTCTGATTTCAGAAGGATCCTGAGAAATATCGGCGGTAACATTATGGATAACAGGTGTTTCCGGTTTACTAAAAGAGGTGCTTTCCAGACACTCATTAAATTCTTTTTCCGCTCCCCTTATCAATTCACTGTGCCATGCCCCGCTTACTTTTAAAGGAACCGACTTTGCGCCTTTAGCGGACGCAGCGGTTGAAACTTTTACAACTGCATCAGGTTCTCCGGTAATTACAATCTGTGTTTTTGTGTTATGATTTGCCACCGATACAACATCCTTATCTCTAATATCGGCTATTATCTGTTCAATTTCTTCGATGGGAAGCCCTATTATTGCATGCATTGTTCCTCTGTGTTTAACAGCCTCCCTATGCATCAACTCTCCCCTTTTAAAGACGAGACCAAAAGCACTTTCTTTGGAAACAATCCCGGCGGCACAAAGTGCGCTGTATTCCCCGAGGCTGTGCCCGGCTGAAAAAAATGATTTAATTCCTTCTCTTTCAACAGCTGAAAGACATGAAAGGTTTACGGCAGTTATTGCGGGCTGCAGGTTAACCGTCATGGTTAGATCTTCCATCGGGCCCTTGAAGCAAAGTTTTGATATGTTTATTTTAGATATATCTGAGGCCATCGCGAAAAGATCTTTTACAAAGGTGAACTCCTCGTAAAAGTCCAGACCCATACCCACAGATTGGGATCCCTGTCCCGGAAACAGAAATGCTGTCTTCTTCAAATTCATTCTCCATGTTATTCATCAAGATTAAAAAGCTTTCGGGTTACATCAATATAAACAGAATTGTTTCCATGGCATCCGTCCCGTTTTAAAAGAAGGGTTGGATTATGCATGATTTTATTGATAATTGCATTCTTCATTCTGTATAACGCTTCCCGTTCATTTTCTGGAATATCCATTGCATGCATGGTTTTTTCTATTTCAGCTGTTGCAATAGAATCAATTTTATTTCTCAAGGCAACTATGGTGGGAACAACATCGAGGCTGTCATACCATCTTCTGAAGCTTATAACTGCCTCATCAATAATTCTTTCTCCTTTTATTGCCTCCTTGTTTCTGTCTTCTATATTCTCATCAACAACACCGTTTAAGTCATCTATATCATAGACATAGATGTTGTTAAGTTTATTTATTTCGGGATCAATATCTCTTGGAACAGCAATATCAATAAAGAAAAGGGGGCGATTCCGCCTGCCCGGCATAATATGTTTTACCTGTTCTTTATTAATTATAATGTCAGGTGAACCGGTCGAGCTTATAATAACATCTGCCTGCTGAATAAAATCAGTAATCTCTTCAAACCGGATGGCCGTTCCGCCAAACTTCCTGGCAAGTTCAACGCCGTTTTTAAAAGTTCTGTTTGCAACGAATATCTCTTTAACCCTGTTCCGGATCAGATGCTCAACAGCCAGTTCGGCCATCTCTCCGGCTCCTACAAGAAGCACTTTTTTCCCCTCAAGAAGACCGAATATTTTACGGGCTAACTCAACAGCCGCATAGCTGATGGAAACAGCATGATCTCCTATTCCGGTTTCAGTTCTTACTCTTTTTGCCACAAAAAAAGTCCTGTGCAGAAGCCTGTTTAATATAACTCCTGAAGATTTTCTTTTTGTCGCTGTAAAATAAGCGTCTTTTATTTGTCCCAGGATCTGAGGTTCACCCACCATCATGGAATCAAGACTCGATGCAACCCTGAAAATATGACGAACAGCCTCATCGCCTTCATAAATATATATTGACTGCTGAAACCGGGAAACCGGCACATTTTTAAATCTGGAAAGTTGCCTTTGGACTGTTTCAATCGCATCCGCTTTATCGCCTGCCGTCATCAGAATTTCAACACGGTTGCATGTCGAAAACAAAACGACCTCATTCACGGAAGCCGATTCTTTAATGGCATCAAGCATCGCTGCCGCTTCTTCTTTTGAAACTGTGAGGAGCTCTCTTATTTCAACCGGAGCAGTTTTGTGATTTATTCCAAGAAGTATTATTTCAATCATATATATCAAACACGCTGAGGACTTATTACAACTGATGACTACATGTTATCGTGTAAATATTCCATGGTGTCCTTTTAAAAGAAAATTCACACCAAAAAAAGTAAATAAAACCACAATAAATCCAATAACGGCCATTATGGCAGCCTTTTTACCTCTCCATCCGACTGTCAGTCGTCCGTGGAGAATTGCCGCATACAATAACCAGGTAATTCCTGACCAGACCTCTTTTGGATCCCAGCTCCAGAATTTTCCCCACACCGATTTTGCATAAATAAATCCGGTAATAAGTCCGATGGTAAGCAATGTAAAACCTGTTATTATACAGGCATAACCGGTGCTGTCGAGAAGATCCAGGGATGGAAGGCGTTTGTAGAAAAAACCGTGTTTTTTTGTCTTAATTGCATTTTCCTGCGCAACATAAAGCAATCCGACTCCACAGGCCATGGCAAAGGCAGCATGCCCCAAGAAAATTGAAACAACATGCAATATCAACCATATGCTGTTGAAGACATTTTGAGCCTCAACCGTTTTATAAGGCACAAAGAATGCAGCAATCACAGAAATTGCGGCAAGTGGTGCAGCATAACCACCGAGAACTTTTATCTTAAACTTGTATTGAAAAGCAAAAAATACTCCGGCAATGGCCCATCCTGTTACAAGAAGAGTCTCATGCAGATTTCTTACGGGTATTTGACCTGTTTTTGCAAAATAGAAACCTATCAAAATGGAATTACACAAAAAGCCTGTTGCCAGAAAAATCTGGCCAACCCTGTGAAAATAATGTTTTTGCAAAAAAAGAAATAAAATGTATCCAACCGCGCTGATAACATACAACAAGCCGGTTATAATAACCAAATTATTCATTTATTACACCATATTATATTGTTCCGCTTTGTATTCATAATTATTTTTATTCCCTGATCAAATCATCAAACGAATATCCTTCCCCAAGGATATTAAAAAGAACAGAATTAATCTTGTCTGTTTCATTGTCACGAATCATCTTAACAAGGTTTTTTTCAATAAGATCTTCAAAAATATGTTTGTGGGCCTCCGGTTCATGGTGCTGGTTCAGAAGCTTCCTTCTGATAGCCCCCATCATATTTATTAATATACCGTATTCTTCACCATACTGTTTTTCGAGATCTTTTCTGAGTTTTTTCGCATAAGCCGGGCTTTTCCCTGATGTTGAAATCGATATAACAAGGTCTCCCCGTTTTACTACTGAAGGAAGAATAAAATTGCAGGCTTCAGGACGATCGGCGATATTACACAGCATATTCAACTTTTCAGCGTCCTTGCTCACCTTCCAGTTAAGTTTTTCATCATCGGTTGCGCATATAACAAGAAACATGCCTACAAGGTCGGATTCAATATAAGAACGTTTTATTAATGATATAATATCCAAACCGGCAAGCTTCAGAAGCTTTTCGCTTGCCGCAGGACTCACAACGGTTACGGAAGCCGTGCACTCCAAAAGGGTCATCACCTTCCGGGTTCCTACATCGCCCCCCCCGATCACAAGACATTTTCTATCTTTTATGTCAAGGTTAACCGGATAATATCTCATGCAAACCAATCCTTTTTGACTTATTATGAAGGCTATAAATGTATCTTCATTAAATCCCTTGCCAAAAACAGTGGCCCGGAATAAGTTTTACGGCACTGAAGTTCCATATCAACCTTATCACATTCCGGATAAAAATGAGTTAATAGAAGCTGTTTAACATTCGCCTTTGCTGCAATTTCACCTGCTTCAGAGGGTGTTAAATGCCCTTTAGCTTTTAATTCGTCCGGGAGAGCCGATTCACAAATCAGAAGATTAGTATTTCCCGCAATATCGATCAGGTTGTTACAATAATCGGTATCTCCTGAATAAACAAGCGAAGCCCCCTTTTCCCCTATGATTTTAAATGCAAGGCTTTCTTCGTTGTGTTCTACTGAAACCGTTTCCAATGTAAAATCATTAAAGTATTTAAACTGTTTGTTTTTATTTATTTCAATCAGGTTTAAAATGTTTGGGGAAATATCTATCCAGTGCCCAAAGACCTTTTTCAGCCCGCCATAAAAATCCGAAAGCCCGCTCCCCGCAATTACTGATAGTGGTATTTGCCGGCAAATTGCATCCGGATATTTATTTGAAAACAGAAAAGATATCAATTC
>JAHJJB010000150.1 GCA_018823005.1 Pseudomonadota bacterium
CGCGCCTTGCATATGGACTTTTTACTTTGCCATCCGATTATTTTCATTTTATGTGCTCTTCAACGTCTGACGGTTTATCCGGAATAGCCTGCTATTTTATCAACATTATCGGTAATTTCATCGAGGATTTTTTCAACCTTTATCCTCAGGTTCTCCATATCCTTTTCGGAAATATCTTTAGGAATAAGGATAGGAGTGTGAAATTCCATAACAATTTTACTGAAGGGATACGGAATTATGGTCTTGTCCCACGCCCTGTGGAAAGTAATAACCTTTGTGCCTGAACAGGCAATCGGTATAAAATACGCTCCTGCTTCCTTGGCAAGAACAAGCATTCCCTTTTTCAGTATGCGGGAAGGCCCTCTAGGACCGTCAACAGCGGTACCGCAGAATTTAGGCGCTCCCCCCTTATTCATATAGTCTATCATTGCAAGAAGCGCTTCTCCTCCTCCTTTTGAAGAAGATCCGCGAACAAAATCATATCCGAATCGCTTTCCGACACGTGCGACAATCTCTCCGTCCTTGCTCCGGCTTACCATCCCGACACCGTTTTTAATATTACGGAAGAAATAAAAGAAAAATACGGCGTGCCTGTGCCAGGAGGCCACAACGATATTCCCTTTATCTTTGTTGTTGAGAATATATTCATCATAGACTTTTCTGTTTATTATTTCGACGCGGACAGTTCCGAACCACAGCCTGACAAGCCACGATGCAATCCAGGAAAGAGCAGAAATTTTAATCTGCTCTTTGAATGTTAATTCTTTTATAAATTCAGCCATTTATTCTCCACTACATGATTCATAATACTTTTCAATTCTGATGGACTCGTAAAAAGCAATTTTTCACACAAAGGCACAAAGGCACTAAGAAAGGTCTGTTGCTAACATTCATATTTTTCTTTGTGCCCGCCGTGATCTTTGTGTGAGAACAATTTTTTACAAGGCCGTCAATTCTGTAACACAGTAAAAAGCGAAAAGCCAGATATCACACATTTTGATGGCAATAAACCTTTTTTGTTAGTGATCCTGGATTCGAGGGGTCAAGGGTTCCAGGAATCAAGTGACAGAAAAGCCTTTCATAACTTTGTAAAAACAAACACTTGAACCCTCGAATCCTTGACCCCTTTCTTACTTATGGTTTAATTTTTAAAAGTGATGTATTATCATAGAAACCGACATGGAGTAACTTGCTGTAATGTCTCGATACCGCAAACCCTTATATATAATTCTGTGCATTCTATTTATTTTTGCCGGCTGTATCGCTATTCCCATATTTTACAAATACATCCTCTCCTATGTAGAATCAAAAGTCATTCCTGAAGCAGCTAAAAATGCCGGCATTGATGACATGCTCATTAATGTGAGAAGTGCAGGTCTATTCGGAGCAGAAATTGCCTCTCTGCGGTTTGGAAAAGAACCGGACGCTCCTTCAATAGATTCCGTTATTATAGATTATGATCCGATCGGACTTTATAATAAGTTTATTAAAAAAGCGGTAATAAGTGGCGTTGAAATCGAATGTGAATTTATTGACGGAAAAATTAAAATACGCGGATTTGATCTGAACCGCGTTATTTCAAATTTTCAAGCTAAAAGCCGGCCGGAAAAGGAGCGATCCAAAACCCTTCCTTTCGGAAGCATTGAACTCCGAAACTCGATTTTTGTATTACAATTGAAAGATAGAAAAATCAGGATTCCTGTTGAACTTGAAATAATCCCAAGTAATCAAAACAGGAGCCTGATAGACTGCAGACTGAGTTTATACCCCGGGGACCATGAGATAACTATTTCATCAGTTGTTGATCTTGACAAAAACAAATCAATCATATCGATAAGTTCGAAAGAACTTCCCTTCAACAGGTTCTCCGAATTTTCGATGCTTGTTCCGGGGTTGTCCCTTTCAGGAGCAGCCGATATAAGTGCTAAGGCAGGGATGAAGTTTTCCCCCTTTGAAATTTCATCGGCTTCATGTGTTATAACTTCAAACAACCTCGGAATATCATATAATGACTTAAAACTGGAAAATCCAAAGGAGAGCAAAAAACCATTTATTCTTGATATAAGAAACAATGGCGAAAACGAATGGATATTTGCCGGATCCACCATTTCTTTGGTTTCTCCTGTACCTGTAACAATATCAAACCCGGAAGCCCGGTTTGCATCAAAAGACAACTCGATTAAATCTTCAGGGAATTTTGTAATTAATCCAGAATATTTTGTTAATCAAAAAGCCTTATCTTCCGGAAAAGAAGAAACTTTTCAGATACGGGGCAAATATTTTGCAAGCCTGACAGATAAAGGTTCCTGGTCATTTAAAGCAACAAGCACGTCGTTAACCGAACAAGCCTTTGATAAAATCGGACTTAATTTTAAGGGTCTCGACATTTCATCAAATAGTTTGAATTTTGATGTATCCGGAAAAGGGAAAGGCAAAACAGGCCTTTTACAATATTCTGCATCAATTTCGGATATAAGCGCTTTTAATGATAAGCTGTCTTTAAAAACGCCTGAATTGATTGTCGGCGGCAAAGCAGAGCTTGGCAATTCAAAGGTTGCAGGCTTAATAAACATAAATACCCGAAACGCGGTTTTTAAATCCGGTTCGGCAAAAATAGATATTCCTGCATTTTCTGTTTCAGGAAAATTCCATCAAAACAACGGGTCGCCGATGCAATTTGACGGAGCCTTAAAATTCAAAGATATCAGCATGGAAGATTCGAAATTACAATTTACCGCATCAGGTGTAGGCGGAACAATACCTTTTGAATGGCCATTTAAGATGATGGAGAAAAAGGGAAGCCTTTTTGCCGACGCAGTTTTTTGGAAAGGTAAAAATTTAGGGTTATTATCAGTAACAACCAGACAGAATAAATCGGGGCTGCTTTTTGACGGGGAATATAAAAGCGCTGTTATGAAAGGAATGAAAGTCGGGTTTTCAGGGAAAACAGAATTATTTGGTTCAGAAGGTCCTGAAGCAGAAATAAATTTTATTATGGAGAAATATAAAACAGGCTCCGATATAGATCTTGGCAGGTTTTTCCCGCAGGCAAATGGAATCGCTTTCGGCGGTACTTTGGAATTAAACGGTAAAATAAGCTTCATGGAGAAAAGGCTGGCCGGTTTTTTAAAGGGA
>JAHJJB010000151.1 GCA_018823005.1 Pseudomonadota bacterium
ATCGAGAGCAGGAAGCTTGCCAAGGAGGAGATAGCTGACTATTGTGCCAACCAGGTTGACAGGGTTCGGGGGGCATCCCGGTATTTTGAGAGTCTTGATGCCGATTGCTTCTTCAACCCCTTTATATCCGCCTGGATTCGGCTTTGCAGCCTGGATCCCGCCAAAAGACGAGCAGGTTCCGTAACATATAACCGCTGCGGATTTTGGGCATACTTCTTTGGCAATCTGGAGGAAAGTCTTCCCCCCGATTTTCCCGTATGCGCCATCATATTTTGTTGCTACACCGCCTTCGACCACGCATATGAACTTTCCTTCGTACTTCTTGACGGCATTGTGAAGATTCTCTTCAGCCTGCTTACCCGCCGCAGCCATGATTGTTTCATGATATTCTATTGAAAGAATTTCAAGAACAAGCTGGTCAATTCCGGGATACATTGAACGCAGGAGTGATTCCGTGCATCCGGTGCATTCCGCAAACTGGAGCCATACGACAGGAGGACGCTGTGCTGGCGCTGCAAATACCTCAGCTACCCTGGGAACAAACGATGATGAAAGTCCCATTGTGGCAGTGAGAAAGGTGCAGTACCTCATGAAGTCTCTTCTTGAGACTCCTTTCTTCTCTAATTTTTCAAATAAATCCCTTTCCTTTTCCATCGGCACCTCCTCTGATGTTGTTAAAGTCCTTAATAAACCGACAATAAACCTTAAAGCCAATTTAAAGATCAAGAATGAATTTTATTTATTAAATAGGATATGTTTATTATTTATACGATGATTTTTACAATATTACAAGACACGAGTCAATTAAATATTGTACTTACAATTGTATATCTTAATTATCAATAATTACAATATGCTGGGTTGCTGATAAGTTTTACGGCAAATGTTTTTTGACTTAGAATCAAAGATCTTCTTCATTATCTACAAATTCATCTTCAGCAATTTTTATGCTCGTTTTCATCTTATCGATTGAGCCTTTTCCTTCATAATTCTCCTCGAAGCTTTCTTCAAAGATTTCATCAATCTCTTCAGACTCGCTTTCGATAGTCTCATCAACCAGTAATTCTATTGGCTCTTTAGCCAGATGCTCAATATCATCAATATATATTTCTACCGGCTGAGTGGTTCCGGAAGCATAAACAGCCATCACAGCATCTGATATTTTATCTGCCTGCAAAATCGGAGGATAAAAATTATTGGTTCTAAGGGCAGATATCAGATCTTCTTTACCACCTGAGATAGCCTGCTTTACATTGGAATCTCCGTATGTTTCCTCGCATAGCAGCGAAAATATTTCTTTATCAAGTTCTGCATATTCCCTTATTATGAGCTTGTTGTTTTCATCATCTTTTAAAATTACATATTTTTGTTTCATTTTTTTTCCCTTCAAACAAAATAATTCTTAAACACTTAATAAAACAGGAATTAATAAAGACCATAAAACATCAAAAAAGTCAACCAATTAAATTTGCTTAATATATTGTCTAAATAATTTTAAAAATGCCTGAACATACTATGTTTTATTACAACAAAAGCTTTGAGCAATTCTAGTTTTGCCATTTTGGAATTTGGTCAAAGGCAGGAAAAAATACCTGCGTATCACCTGATCCCATATTTCAACCATGGCTTTTAATCAGATGTTATTGAAGATGTCAATTTTCTTGACCAAAATGTTATTAGATGTTAGAAAAGACACCTTCAGCATGGAGGGATGTCCGAGTGGTTTAAGGAGGCGGTCTTGAAAACCGTTGAGCTTAACGGCTCCGTGGGTTCGAATCCTACTCCCTCCGCCATCAATATCCGGAGAGATTGCCGAGAGGCCGAAGGCGCTCGCCTGCTAAGCGAGTGTGGGGCGAAAGTTCCACCCAGGGTTCGAATCCCTGTCTCTCCGCCAGTTATTAACCATGCTCTTGCCCCTGTATTACCCCAGATTTCCCCTGTTAGCTCTGATAGTTATTCCATTTCATACGTCATCAGAGAAATCCGGTTTATTTTTATATTACAACTTGTAAATATGAGAAACAGTGGGTATAGAACATACACATTTTAGCTGAATATTATTATATTCTTAAACATTATAATAATATTAGTGTGTTACAGTTTACAGCAACCAAATGTTTCAAAGAAGTAAAAAATATATCAAAGGATACACAAATTGATGCAAATGAAGAGACAATTCACCGAAGAGGTGATTCTGTTCGTCAGCATATTAAAGTGGTTTGCACTGGCAACATTGATAGGCGCGATTGTAGGCGTCTCAACAACTTTTTTTTTAAAAGCCCTGTCATGGGGAACATCAAACGCGAGTGAATATAAATATTATTTCCTTTTCTTGCCGATAGCCTTTTTTTTGAGCGTAATATTAATAAAATATCTTGCGCCGGAAGCGGAAGGACATGGAACCGAAAAGGTTATTGAAGCGATTCATAAAAGATCCGGAAAGATCAACCCGCTTGTTGTTCCTGTCAAGCTTATCGCAACAGTTATTACAATTTCTGCAGGTGGTTCAGCAGGAAAAGAAGGCCCTTGCGCCCAAATTGGAAGCGGACTTTCCTCCATTTTTGCCGACATTTTCAGATTTGATGACAGTGACCGAAAGAAGCTTGTAATATGCGGTATCAGTGCAGGTTTCGCAGCCGTCTTCGGCACGCCAATTGCCGGCGCCATGTTTGGAATTGAAGTCCTGGTTGTCGGCAATATTTTGTATGATGTCCTTCTACCCTCTTTTATAGCAGGCGTCACAGCTTATCACATCTCAACTTCTTTGGGCATAACCTATTTATATCACCCGATAAATCTGATACCTGTGTTCAGCGAAATGTTTATTATAAAAATTGTCCTTTCAGGCATATTCTTCGGCATCTGCTCACTTCTTCTTGTTGAACTTCTCAAGGTTGGAGAAAATCTTTCCGCCAGACTTAAAATATGGGCTCCGCTTAAAGGTTTTATAGGCGGTTCCGTGCTTGCTTGTTTAGCTTTTATCTTTTCAACACAATATCTCGGTCTGGGTCTTGAAACAATTGAAAGTGCTCTCGAAGGCAAAGATATTATATGGTACGCTTTCATAATGAAAATTATTTTCACAAGCATAACTCTTAATTTCGGGGGAAGCGGCGGTATTGTTACTCCGATTTTTTTTATTGGAGCTACATCCGGAGCATTATTTGCGAGAATTTTCAATATGGATATCGCGACAATTTCTGCGATAGGATTCGTCAGCCTTCTTGCAGGCGCCGCAAACACGCCTATAGCAGCAAGCATTATGGCTGTTGAGTTATTTGGCCCAAAGATAGCCCCGTATGCTGCCGTTGCCTGTGTTATCAGTTTTCTAATGACAGGCCACAGAAGCGTTTATCCGTCCCAGCTTCTCGGAGTACTCAAGTCTTCCTCCATACATGTTGAACTGGGTAAAGAAGTTTGTAATCTTGAGCCTCAGTTTCATCACAGGGGAAAAAGCCTGATTGGAATATTCCTGAAGATCGGTCAAAAATTCAAGAATAAAGATAACAATTGTAAATGATTATGATATATTTTTAACGCAATGCGTATTGATTAATATTGAAGCTCCGCTGTAAGCAGCGAGGAACAGACTCGCTGCTTAGGTTCAATTATTCTTGACAAATATCATATTTATGAATAGATAAAACTTTCTTTAAATATATAAAAAACCATAAAAAGCCGTTGCTTTTTTATTTATTAAAACAATAAACCATTGAAAGGAGAAGTTAACAGATGTCGAATTTGATACCACCACATGGCGGAAAAGGCTTGACCTGTTGTTTACTCGAAGGAAGTGACCGTGAAGCAGAAAAAAAGAAAGCCCAGGGACTTAAGACCATTGATGTTTCACCGCGTGAAAACGGGGATTTGATCATGATGGGAATTGGCGGATTCAGCCCGCTGACCGGTTTCATGACAAAGGCCGACTGGAAGGGTGTTTGTGAAAATTTCCTTCTTGCAGACGGTACGTTCTGGCCCATTCCGGTAACACTTTCAGCATCAAAAGCTGATGCGGACAGCATCAAGACAGGCGAAGAGATCGCGCTCCGTGATCCTGAAACAGACAAGATTATGGCCACAATGAAGGTCACAGAAAAATATGAGATGACCGAAAAGGACAAAAGATTTGAATGCGAAAAAGTTTATATGGGTGAAGGCACCAAGACAGCCGAAGAATTCTGGAAGATAGCAGAGAAAGATCATCCGGGCGTTCAGATGGTTATGCAACAAAAAGAGTTTAACCTTGCAGGCCCTGTAAAAGTCTTAAGCGAAGGCGGATTTCCGACAAAATACGCCGGAATTTATATGAGGCCTGCAGAATCGAGAAAAATTTTCGAAGAAAGAGGATGGAAGGAAGTCGCAGCCCTTCAGTTAAGAAACCCCATGCACAGGTCGCATGAATATCTCTGCAAAATAGCTGTTGAAGTGTGTGACGGTGTTTTCATTCACTCGCTTGTAGGGAATTTAAAACCCGGTGACATTCCCGCCGAAGTCCGCGTAAAATGCATCGATGCTCTTGTAAAAAATTATTTTGTTGAAAAGAATGTTCTCCAGGGCGGCTATCCTCTTGACATGCGTTATGCAGGCCCGAGAGAAGCTCTTCTTCACTCAACATTCCGCCAGAACTACGGATGCTCAAGAATGATAATCGGCCGTGACCATGCGGGCGTAGGTGATTTCTACGGCATGTTTGAAGCACAGACAATTTTCGATAAGATTCCCAAGCCGACAGAACCGGGGAAGGCGCTTCTTTGCAAGCCGCTTATGATCGACTGGACATTCTACTGCTTCAAGTGCGACGGCATGGCATCTCACAGAACCTGCCCCCACACAAAGGCCGACCGCGTTATCTTAAGCGGAACAGCACTACGCAAGGGTCTTTCCGAAAACACCCCGATTCCGGATCACTTTGGTCGCGACGAAGTACTTGTGATTCTTAAGGAATATTATGCAGGATTGACCGAAAAAGTCGAAGTTAAACTGCACGGAGCAGCTATCGGGAAATAAATTTAAAGGAAAACATTTCGAAGTATACAAAAAGGGAGATGGTTTAAAACCATCTCCCTTTTTCATTAACGGTTTTTCTTCAAAAGATCACTTGAATCGCCGAATCCTCGACCCCTTGAACCCTATCTTTCTATTTTCTGCCGCTGTATTCCGCATATGCCAT
>JAHJJB010000152.1 GCA_018823005.1 Pseudomonadota bacterium
CAGCTTGGACAGATCAACTTATCATCGCTGCTGATCATCAGCACTTCACTTTTTTTTCCGCATGACCTGCATATAATATCATAAATCGGCATGTTTTTATAGCTCCTGTTTTCCTGAATTTCCCCATTCTTTCCGGTAATAATCATCGATCGCTTCACCAAGTGTGTTGACCGCTAGGGATGCGCAATGCATATGGTCTTCAGGCAAGCCACCCAGCTCCTCTGCCACATCTCCGGGAGTCACCTTCAGAGCATCTTCCAGATGTTTGCCGTAAACCAGTTGGCTCACGGCGCTGCCGCACGCAACCGTATAGATGCAGCCATGAGGAATCTGCCCTATACCACCTATTACATGATTTTGAATCGACAGGCAAATATCAATTGAATCCCCGCAGACTCCGACTCCGGTCGCTTTTCCGTCTGCTTCCGGTATTACCCCGATATTCCGGGGCTGGTTGGCATGCCGGCAAAACCGTTCATCGGGCATATGGGGCAGATGATCATCATGCCCCTTTTCAGGAAGCCCTCCTTTTCTTGCCATAATATCCCCTCACTCTTAATGCGCACCGCCACCGCAGGTATGTTCATTTGAAAATTGCGGAAGTTTACCATCAATCAGCGCCTGCACGGCTTTTCCAACGGTCTGAAAGTCTCCGCCGAAATAGACCTCAATACCGACCTGATTGAATCCCATGAGAGGTCGAAACCCCATGCCTCCGGCAATCAGCTTACTTGCGCCTTTTCCGGCCAGATACTCTACGGGTGCCATGCATCCGCCCTGTTGATGAGGCATATTGGGGATAACATCAACTTTTTTTATTTCGTTATTTTCAATTGTAACCATAGTGTAGAGATCACAGTGACCAAAATGCGCGCCCAAGGGCGCGTCAAGCCCACCGGGTGCTGAAGAAGGGACAGCTATTAATGTATTCAATTTGTTCTCCTTTTAAAAACCATGCGTTTAATTTGTTGTTTTGTCATCCTGACTAAAACGAGATTACTTCCCGCCTTTTCAACCAGCGTTGGCCAATTTCAAGCTCCATGCCCCATTCTGTTGGGCGCTGTTGCCATATCAACCTCACCGGCTTTATATTTTTCAATTGCCTGTCGCACCGTAATATTTTCCAGGTTCTGTCCTATTTCAATCCCCGCTGCAGAAAGCGACTGAAATGCTTTTGGGCCTACATATCCGGTCAGAACGACTTTTGCACCGGATCTGAAAACATTTTCAGCCGCCTGAATACCAGCCCCCTGGGACATGGCCTGAGATGATCCGTTATCAACATAGCTGAATTCAAGGGTATCCGGATCAACTATTAAAAATCCGGCGGCACGGCCAAACCTGGGATCAACATTAGAATCCAGACTGGGTTCCTCGCAGCTTACAGCAATTTTTCCCATGATACACTCCTTTGTTTGTTTTAAATCAAGTTTTTTTCATCATTCAGGGGCACTATTTATCCTTTGCATATAGAGACATCTTCAGGCGGCAAAGGTCAGTTTTGTTCCCGACATGTTGAGGATGAACTGCCCGGGCATGGTGCTCTCCATGTACTGGATCGCTTTTCGTCCGGTGCAGTGCGTCGGAATAACATGAGCGGGGTTGAATTTCTGGAGCTCTTCCGTCGTCCGGCCGATTATAGGCTCAAAGAACGGCCCCGAGAGGTGAAATCCGCCCATGACGGCATGAACCTTTTCGATGCCTGTTACGACCTGGGCATATCGTACCGTGTTGACAATTCCTGAATGGGCGCATCCGGACAAAACTACCAGCCCCTTGTCCCGAAGGTTCATAACGATCGCCGTATCGTCCTCGATCGGATCATGTTTCTCCACCGTACCATCCTGAAAAAAGGCTACAGGGAAACCCTTCTCGAAATCTGTAACCCGACCGATCTCCCCAAGGAAAGCAACATCCCCATCAAGGAGGGTTTCGGGATTCTTAGCCTCAATGATCCTGACCCCCGTTTGTTCCAAACCTTTCCTGGTAATCGCCGGAAAATCGAACCTGAGTCCCTCTCCGAATTTTAGGTAACGGGGGTTTTTGAAGATTCCCGGATGTACAAAAAAAGGGAGCGATTTTTTACCGATCATTTCGACAAGCTCGGCAAAACCTCCGATGTGATCGCTGTGACCATGTGATAGCGCCAGTGCTTCCACCTGGCCCATGTCAACACCCAATGCCCTGGCATTGAATGCTGCGCCTCCTTCGGAGTAGCCGAAATCGAAAAGAAGCGTATGGCTCTTTTCTCCGGCAGTAGTCTTGACGAGGGCTGAAAACCCATGCTCCGCCAGGATTGAATTTCTGATCTGACCTTCTTTTATCGCCACCGCTCTCTGGACAATGGCGTTGTTGTCCATCATGGTGATATCAATGGTGTTGTCCTGCAGAGTCAGAATTTCCACTTTGTCCAATGCATTTAGCTCTATCTTCTTCACAATATCCGTCTCCTTTCATTGAATTTGTTACGATATTTTAAGATCTTTTTCCAGCTTTTCCCATATGCCTTTGACCGCCTTGGATCCATCGGAACGATCGTCGAATTCAAAAATTGTCTTACCCTGAACCATTGCCTTCGTGAAGACTGGATCAAAAGGGATCCGGCCCATTACAGTTACATTTCTTTCTCTTGCAAAAACCTCAATGGCCTGTCCCATATCAGGATTAAGGTCATACTTGTTGATACAGACCATGGCAGGTACCTTGAAGAAGGCGGCCAGTTCGACCACCCGCTCCATGTCGTGCCTCCCCGAGACCGTGGGCTCGGCCACTATGAGTGTCGCCGTAGCCCCGCCAAGAGAAGCAATTACCGGACAACCGATCCCCGGAGGGCCGTCCGTTAAAAGCAGACCCAGGTTTTCCTTTTCGGCAAGCTTTTTGCCTTCCTTCCTGATAAGGGTTACGAGCTTACCCGAATTTTCCTCGGCAATGCCAAGCCTTGCATGGGCCATTGGACCAAAACGGGTCTCAGAAAGATACCACTCTCCACAGTTTTTCAGGGGAAACTCGATTGCCTTTTCAGGGCAAAAGTAATAGCAGACCCCACATCCTTCGCATACAATTGGATCTACATTAAAATCTTCGCTGATTGCATTCCACCTGCACAATTCTCGGCACAGGCCGCATTGTGTGCACATATCCTGGTTAATTGCGGCTTCATGACCAGACTCAAAATCATGGCGCTCCTTAATCCTGGGATCCATAATGAGATGAAGGTCTGCTGCGTCAACATCTGCGTCACAGAGCGCCTTCCCCTTTGCCACAGAAGCGAAAGCGGCAAGCAGGCTCGTTTTACCTGTTCCACCCTTTCCACTTATAACGACCAATTCTTTCATGAAACTTTTCCTTCCCTTTTCTTTCATGTATAGGCACGTTTATGATCTTCAATGATTTTTATGAAAGCTCATTTCTTCAATCTGATGGTACAACTCCAGGAATTTCTCCTTCCACTCAGGCATTACGTCCACGATCATCTCTCCCCTGGAGTAGGCCTCTGCAATTTTCCTGTCAAAGGGAATCTCCATCAAAATGGGTAGATTTTCCTTTTCCGCATAGATCTTAACCTTATCATCCCCCATGTCTGAACGGTTGATAACCAAACCACATGGAATATCAAGGATCTTTACGGCCCCCACAGCAAGCTTAAGATCATACAGACCGAAAGGAGTAGGCTCAGTCACCAAAAGAACGAAGTCCGTCCCTTTCATGGAAGTGATTACCGGACACGACGTCCCGGGCGGAGCATCAATGATGGTCAACGCATCAGGCCGGGCATATTCCCGCACTTTTCTGATCAGAGGGGGAGACATTGCCTCGCCGACCCTTAATTTCCCATGAACAAATTCCAGTCCGTTCCTGCTGCCCCGTTCGATTACACCGAGTTCACGACCCGTTTCGGTGATAGCCTTTTCAGGGCAAACCTCCATGCATCCTCCGCAACTGTGGCACATTTCAGGGAAAGGCAGCACGGTTTTACCAATTACCACTATGGCCTTGAACTGGCATATTTCCCCGCATTTTCCGCATAGATTACATTTCTCCATATCCACCTCGGGAACAGGGGTGGTGATGATTTTAACCTCGTTAATCTCCGGGTGTATGAAGAGGTGAGCGTTGGGTTCTTCTACATCACAGTCCAGCAACTGAACATCTCCTCCAAGAGATACGGCCATGTTGGTGGCGACAGTCGTCTTTCCTGTGCCGCCTTTTCCGCTCGCTATGCTGATAATCATCAGTTACTCCTTGTCTCTGTCAATTTCACAATCTCATCCACCATCTTGTTGAATTCCTGAGTGATCAAGAGCTTATTGTTGTCCAGGAGACTCATATCCCCCGTGTCGCCATTCGATACCACTCCCGGCTCAAAGGGCAGAGTTGCCAAAAGTCTCAGGCCCTCCTTTTTTGCGATGAGCATGCCGCCGTGAGTCTTGAATATTTCAATCATTTCTCCACAGTGAGGACATTTAAGACCGCTCATGTTCTCAACAATGCCTAAGATTTTCATATTAACCTGGCGGCAAAAATTGATCGATTTCCGCACATCTGCCAATGAAATCTCCTGTGGCGTGGTAACAATCAGAGCCATTGCATCGGGTATGGTCTGTGCCACGGTCAGTGGCTCATCTCCCGTGCCGGGAGGGGAGTCGATAATCATGTAGTCAAGATCCGACCACTCAATATCTGATATGAACTGTCTTATGACGCCGATCTTAAGCGGCCCCCTCCAGATCATAGCTGTATCCTTATTCTCTCCCATAAGCGGTTCAATAGAAATCACTTCCATATTGGGAATGTATCTGACCGCGTGGGCCTTTCCCTCCTTAACGGCCGGTCCGACACTTCCTTTAAGACCAAGCATGTGCGGGATACTGGGACCGTGAAGATCCACATCCATAAGACCCACTTTGTAGCCCCTCTTCGCCAAAGCCACCGAGAGATAGGCCGCAATACTGCTCTTGCCCACGCCCCCTTTCCCACTCATGACCAATATCTTGTTTTTTATTCGGCTTAATCTTTCCTTTATATCTACATCCTGCTGTTGATGCTGGTCCTGCTGACTGATATTTCCTTTTGGCATAAATTCCTAACCTCCGATTTTTGTTCCCGAATCGAAACAGCGGCATTTTTTATTTATTTACTCTTTTATATTCTCACGCAAAAGTGAAAAGATGTGGTTTCTATTTCTTTTCAAAGTCATTGATTCTTGATTCAATCTGTTCAACCTGCCTACGCATATTCTCTGCCTGATCTTTCAGGTTCTTCACCTCCTCCTCCCTGGATAACCGAGTGGCATTGGGCTGACCCGCACTTTTCGTTCCTGAGCCGCTCATTTCACGTCCCATGCCTCTGCCCCCGCCCATCCCCATGCCTCTACCCATACCACGGCCCATACCTGCTCCGCCTCTCATACCATAATGATTGGATACATTGGGTTTGCTAGTGGATTTAATATTCCCCTTTATGTACTTTTCGATAGACTCTCTGACTGTCCCGGACTGCCCTACAAAAATCTCAACGCTGGCAGCAGAAAGTGTTTTAACTGCATTGGGGCCGCAATTACCCGTTATTACAACTACTGCGCCCTTTGATGCTACAAACTGCGCCGATTGAATGCCGGCGCCTCCGCCCAATGCGATGTTCTCATTATCATAGACATCAAAGCTCATATCATCTGTCTCCGCAATTATAAAATAGGCACACCTGCCAAAACGCGGATCTATCTGTGAATCTAAATCTTTTCCGCTACTGCTTACAGCAATTATCATCTCTATTTCCTTCCATATTTACATTCATATTCGGGCACAGCCTTTATCCCCCTGGTTTTCAGCTGCATAATACACAGATCTCTTTTATCTCCCATTGGTCAATCTTCCTTACTAACGTGCTTAACGTTTCCTGCTTTACATCTTGGTCTTCTTGGTAAAAGAGCAACCGGTTTTCCGGATAAACCAATGAATCCTGTCTCAGGCTCGTCGAGGGTACTGGGAATTTTCAGCAGGCAATAACCACCACCCCTGCCGGTCATGGGGCCTAGTCCCTTCGGTCCTGTTCCGTCATGTCCTGGCATAAACATAATCTCCTTTATTCGTTTGCAAACTTATTATTAATAAATTACTGAAAAGAGTGTGTTTCCTAAGCAAAGATATTTTCCGGTTTATACGGATGCGCGCCTTCCACAACCTCCACCCCTGCCTTGGCTTTTATTTTGTTGATCAGCGTTTCTTTATATGGACAATGATCGATTATACAGGGCCCGATGTGTATCCTTGTAACTTTTTCCTGCATCGGCTGATTCCATAATTTTACCTGCGCCAGGCGCGTAACGATAGTCGCACCGGGGCAGTCTCCACAATTCAGAAGTCCGATCAGCTCGGCATCCTGAACGGCATAACGCTTGAACTCACCCTCACGCCGGTTGAACCCCACCATGCAACGCGAACAACCAATACAGACATCATCCATAGCTTTTTTGCAGCCAACTATAAGAATTTTTTCCATGTAATAACTCCTTTTTCAATAAGCTGAAGAAACCGTAAAAGCTTTAATATGCCCCGGCCTCAAACCGAGCCAAGTCTTCATAAAATATCCGTGGTAATAAGTGAGCGCGCCGAACAACAGATCGGCGCGCTCACATTAGGATTGTCTCCGACCTGCCAACCATGCTGCCAAACACAGACAGGTGCAGCTGCACAGGCAGGCTGGGGGTTATTCCGCTACAGTTTCGATCTCGGAAAGGCGCTTCTTTATAAAGTTCAGCTCCGACTGTATGGTCTTAACCTGGCTCTTGAGCGTCTGCTTCTCAAGGTTGTTGGAGTCCTGATATGGTGCGTCGTACCCTCTAAAGCGCATCCAGCCCGGCAATCCTGTAGCCTGAAACATGTGCCGAAATCCACGACCGCAGTTGCGTCCTTTTAATTCACGTCTCCTGCCGTAACCGCCGCCAAAACCGCGTCCTGCCGGTGAATTTGCATATCCCGGCGTTACAAACCCTGCGCATAAACCTGCTGCGCGTCCGGTCATTGGACCCGTTCCCATAGGCCCGGTTCCGCTTCCTCCTGGCATGGCTATATCCTCCTTTCGTTTTTCATTATTCTCTTGTCATCACGGTACCGCACTTCGGACACTTCTTCTGCAGGCACGGTACTCCGCGTTCATGAGGTTCACTATTTCCGCATTTCGGACACAGGCAGGTGCCGCCTGCGCCTCCAGCAAGTGCTCCGCCTAAGCGTCCCTGGCCCCGTCCACTCTTACCCTGGCCTTGTCCGCCTTGACCTTGGCCTTGTCCTCCGCCTTGACTCTTTCCCCCGCCTTTTCTTCCATTAATCATGTCTTTCTCCTTTTTAATATACGGCATTTCAGGTGACTGGGTATAGCGCCTGCAGCAACCTGGCATTGCAAACTTAACGCTCTCAAGATTGCCGTCAAGCCAGGCATTAATAACCTTGCGCAGATCGCCTGCTACAAAGGAAATTACATTGATTCCGGAAGCAATAACCATTGCGTGCAACGGCCTGGAAATAGCACCGCAGACCAAAGTGCTGACGCCAAGATCAACCATGCGAAAGACCTTCTTAACCGGCAGGTCATTTGCCATGACCTCATCTGTTTCGGCAACTATTTGTCCCGACTCAGTCTCTACAACATGAATCTGCCTGGCGATGTCAAATACAGGTGCGATCCGGTTGTCCCAGTATGCGAATGCCGTTTTCATAATCCAATGTCCTGTCCATCGTTCATGAATATAATTATAGCAAGCACTGTGCCAAACGTCGAAGCGCGTCACATAATATATTCAACTAATTTGAATTACAGGAGATAAAGTGATTTATAAGGAGGTGGTAGCAAGCTATAGAGATGCGCATATGCTACTATAGCCCATTTTAACAGATGCGTTGTTGCTACTGTTCATTGTTTCCGGCGTGAACGGCCGTCTTTCCTTGGGAGGGAGATCCCCAGTTTCTTCATTCTGCGGAAAAGGGTAGTCTTGTGAACGCCGAGTTCCCTGGCTGCGGCTAGGCGATTATAATCGTTTCGCTCCAAGGCTGCGTGGATGGACTGGGTGTCAAGAAGGTCATGCGCGGAACGAACATCGGAACCAACACCTGCCGATTTGCAATGTGCTGTCAGCTCTTCCGGAAGGTGCCCGATACTGATAAGACCTCCGCTGCACATGATAAAGGATCTCTCAATTACATTTTCAAGTTCTCGCACATTACCAGGCCAGTGGTGAGCCATAAGCAGGGAAATCGCCTCTGCTTCAATCCCCTCGATGGCTTTGCCCTGCAAACGATTGAACCGCTCAATAAACTGTTCCACCAGGAGAGGGATATCCTCCTTTCTCCGGCGAAGCGGCGACAGCTCAACACGTACCACGTTCACCCGGTAGTACAGATCCTCCCTGAAAAGGCCCTTGCGGGTCTGTTCGATCAGATCCTTGTTGGTTGCAACTATAATACGAGCATCCGTCGTTTCAGAACGGGTTGCGCCCAGCGGCTCGTAAGTCTTTTCCTGCAGAACACGCAGCAGCCCAACCTGGAGCGCCGGACTGATCTCGCCGATTTCATCTAAAAAAAGAGTCCCGCTCCTGGCCATAGAAAAACGGCCGGGCTTGTCTTTATTCGCACCTGTAAAGGCGCCGGCCTTGTATCCGAACAACTCCGATTCAAGGAGCGTATCAGGCAGAGCGCTGCAATTTACGGCAATAAACGGGCCAAGGCATACCGGGCTCAGTTCATGAATGGTCCGCGCCACCAGTTCCTTGCCTGTTCCGGTTTCCCCAAGGATCAGAACCGTGCTCGGGCTGGCCGCGATGGCAGGCAGGACCTCGAATATTTTCTGCATGAGTGGACTTCGGCTCACAAGATCACCGACCATGTATTTTCCCTTCAACTCGCGGCGCAATGCCTCGACATCGCTAAGGTCTCGAAATGTCTCTGCCCCACCTATCACGATGCCTTCAGAGTTTTTCAGCACTGCCGTGGATACACTTATGGGAATACGGTTGCCGTTCGCATCAATGATATATCCGGACTTGCCGATAACGGGTTTGCCCGTCTTCAGCGTCTGCTGAAGCGCGCAATCGGCCCCGCACATGCTGGAGCGGAACACTTCCGAGCAGCGCCGTCCTATCGCTTCCTTCCGCGGTACACCGGTGATCTCCTCCGCCGCACGGTTAAACGAGGAGATACACCAGTCCATGTCCACGGTGAAAACACCGTCAGATATGCTCTCAAGGATAGCCTCTGTCGGCGAGAGGAGAGAGGGCTCTTTCTTTTTCCTGCGACTTCTCATTCCGTTGGCCTATGGCTGTTTTATTTTGTTTTTATTTGATTGTGATAAAATATTTAAGTTTTTTTTCAGCCGGATCCTTACAGAAGCTGCATGAGCGCCCAACTCTTCCGTTTCGGCAAGGCGGATGATATCCTTTGCTTCCCTGAAGAAGGCATCCTTTGAATAGCTTATCAGGCTTGTTTTCTTTATGAAATTATCGACAGAAAGAGCTGAAGAAAATCTTGCGGTACCCGCGGTGGGAAGTACGTGATTCGGCCCGGCAATATAATCTCCTACCGGTTCCGGCGTGTAATTTCCGAGAAACACCGCTCCTGCATTTCTTATCTTTCCGATATATTCAAAAGGATTTTCAACCTGAAGCTCAAGATGCTCGGGAGCTATCCTGTTTGAAAGCTCTATTGCAGCCAAAATATCCGGCACAACTATGATAGCGCCGTATTTTGAAAGAGATTTTTCGGCAATATCTTTTCTTTGCAGGTTTTGTAGCTGAGCCTTAACCGCCGCGTTCACTGCATCCGCTATTTCAATCGAATCGGTTAAAAGTATTGATGAGGCAAGCGCATCATGTTCCGCCTGGGAAAGCAGGTCAGCCGCTGTATATTCAGGAACCGCGCTTTTATCCGCAATGACTAATATCTCGCTCGGCCCCGCCGTCATATCAATTCCAACTGTCCCCGATACTATTTTTTTGGCAAGTGTCACATATATGTTTCCGGGCCCGACAATCACATCAACTTTTTGAATCGTCTCAGTGCCATAGGCGAGGGCCGCAATCGCCCAGGCGCTTCCGATCTTGTATATTTCATCGATTCCGACCATCTTTGCGGCAACAAGCAGGTGAGGATTCACACCTCCTTCTTTTGTTGGAGGCGTAACCATAACAACCCGCTTTACACCTGCAATCTTCGCTGGTATAGCCCCCATTATTACCGATGAGACCAACGGGGTTTTGCCTTCTTTACCTCCCGGAACATATACGCCTGCGGCATCAACCGGATTGATGATCTGCCCGAGAAATGCCCCGTTTCTTTCATTGTTGATCCAGGACAACCTGATTTGCTGCCTGTGAAAAGCCTCAATCTGAGAAACAGCGCGCTTCAAAGAATCTATAAAGGCTTTCCCGGCTTTTTTTGACGCAGACTCGATTTCCTGCCTGGTAACTTTAAGAGAACTCGGACTGATTGCGGGAGAATCAAACTTCCTTGCATAATTTATAAGCGCCCTGTCTCCGTTTTTCCTGACATCAGTCAATATCTGGTCAACACTGTTGTAATCCGCCCGGCTGAATGAAAGCCCCCTGTTGATAATTGAAAGGAGTCTCGCTTCTGCAGATTTTGAAGGGTATTTGAAAATTTGCATATTATGAATTCCTCATCATTGATGATTCAGTAAAAAGTCCATCCGGCATTATCCTGTCAGAACAATCCCCTTTTAGTCAATAATCGGCATTATAATCAATAAAATAATTAAAATACTGATTGACATGCTATACTCAATCTGCTGAATTAGGAACTTACAAAAAATATAAATTCTCATGAATATGGGAATAAAACTGATAAATAAACGGAGGCGGTATATGAAGGAGAACAGAATTTACAATTTTAACGCAGGGCCGGCTGCTCTGCCCTTAAGTGTTCTTGAAGAAGTTAAGGAATCTTTCCTGAATTTCGCGGGATCAGGTATGTCCATAATCGAAATGAGCCACAGGTCAAAGCTTTTTGATGAGGTTATAAACAACGCTGTTGCCAGAACAAAAAGACTTTTAAAGCTTGACGATAATTATCATGTTCTTTTTCTTCAGGGAGGCGCAAGCCTCCAGTTTGCAATGATCCCGATGAACCTGCTCCCTGACGGCAGAACAGCTGATTATGTCGATACAGGCACATGGTCCACCAAAGCCATAAAAGAAGCACAGATACTCGGTAAAAAGGTTAATGTAGCAGCATCTTCAAAAGATAAGAACTTTTCGTACATCCCCAAAAACATACAGTTTAACAGTGATGCGGTTTATGTTCACATTACATCCAACAACACGATAAAAGGAACCCAGTGGGCCGCTTTTCCCGATACAAATGGAATCCCTATTATAGCCGACATGTCCTCCGATATAATGAGCAGGCGCTTTGACCCAAAACCGTTCGGCCTGATTTATGCCGGTGCTCAGAAAAACATCGGCCCTGCCGGAGTATGCATGGTGATCGTCCGTGAAGATCTGCTGAAAATGGTCCCCGATAATCTTCCGTCAATGCTGAAATACACAACCTTTTCTTCATCTAATTCACTTTACAATACTCCATCCTGCTTTTCGATATATGTAATTCAGCTCGTCCTGAAATGGCTGGAGGAGACCATTGGCGGTCTGGATAAAATCGAAGCGATCAATATGGAAAAAGCCCGGCTTTTATACGAAACCTTCGATTCGGGTAGTTTTTATAAAGGAACTGCGGAAAAAGGAAGCCGCTCTCTCATGAATGTGACCTTCCGGCTCCCGAGTGAAGATCTTGAAGGAAAATTTATCCAGGAAGCCGCCAAAAACGGGCTCGCCGGATTAAAAGGGCACCGTTCCGTCGGTGGTTGCCGCGCATCCATTTACAATGCAACAACCCTTGATGCCATAAAAGCCTTAACCGGTTTCATGAAGGAGTTTGAAAAGAAAAACGGATAAAACCAACTTTGGTTTCTGGTTCCTGGTTTATGGTTTCTGGTTACCAAAGGCCCGAAGGGCCTGACATCATTTCCCTTTACGATTTACGCTATTTTCCCGTTAGTCGTAAAGGGATATTTTTCCCCATACAACTTACGCCTTACAACTTACGCCTTACGACTTACGCCTCACGACAAATTGAACTCCGCGACAATGAACGTATGATCCGACGGCCTTTCCGCAAGACGCGGCTCTCGATCTATCCATGCTGAAACGGACTTTTCCGCAAGACTTTTTGACGCGCATATGTGATCAAGCCGCCAGCCTATACCCCTTTTAACCGAATTCGGAACGCGGTAATCCCAGAAAGTAAACTCCTTTTCATCGGGTTTGTGAATTCTATATACATCGGTAAATCCCCACCCCATTAAATCCGAAAGAGCCTTATGCTCAAGGGGATGATAGCCAACGCTTCCAAGAAGCTTTTCAGGGTCATAAACATCAACGGGCTTTGGAGCAACATTGAAATCCCCCGCCCATACAACCTGCATATCCGGAGTAAAATTTTTTTTAAAATATTTCAGCAGACGTTCAAACCAGGCCAGTTTATAAATAAATTGTTCTGAACCGGGGTCTCGCCCCTGAGGTATATAGGTATTGACCACACTATATTTTTCGAAATAAGCCGCCGCAATCCTTGGTTTTTCTGATTCATCATCATCGCCGAATCCGAATTCGGCCCTTGACGGGACCTCCAAGCTTATGATTGAAACCCCGTTGTAACTCTTTTGGCCTTTATAAGTGCAATGATATCCCTTTCCCTCAAACGGTTCCTTCGGAAACTCGTCATCCTGCACTTTTGTTTCCTGGATGCAAAGGATATCGGGAGATTCCTTTTCAATCCAGTCAAGTATCACAGGCATTCTTGCCCTTATTCCATTGGCGTTAAAGCTTGCGATTTTCAAGGTTTATCCTTCTTTTTATGTTTCTTGACAAATTAACACCTTTATGAGAATTATTTCACTGGTTTCATTTACGTAAACATCCTGCCATTATCAAATAAAATAATCAAACCTTTTCAACCCAAACAAAGGAGGTCGCTTATGGACAAAATTCTGAGAATTAACATGGGTGCTGACGGAGGCCCAAAAGCTACAACCGGCTCTCTCGGCAATTATGCTGGTCTTGGAGGAAGAGCAATGACTTCAGCCATAGTTGCTAAAGAGGTCCCTCCATTGTGCCATCCCCTCAGTGCAGAGAACAAACTTGTTATAGCTCCGGGACTCCTGAGCGGATCTCTTGCCGCGATGTCAGGGCGGATATCCGTTGGTTGTAAAAGCCCTCTCACGGGCGGCATTAAAGAGGCCAATTCAGGCGGACAGGGAGCTCAGGTGCTGGGACGACTCGGGTATGCGGCGATAGTTCTTGAAGGAGCACCGAAAAGCGACACTATCTATAAGGTTTTCATAAACAAGGACGGTGTTAAGATAGCCGCCGACAACAGCCTGAAAATGCTCGGCAATTATGATCTTGTTGAGAAGATGAAAAAGGAATATGGAGACAAGATCGCCTGCATTTCAATAGGTCCTGCCGGAGAAATGAAACTTGCGGCAGCCTCTGTTGCTTTTACGGATATGGAACAAAGACCTACCCGCCATGCAGGACGTGGTGGAGTCGGAGCGGTTATGGGCGCGAAAGGCGTTAAAGTCATTGTGTTAGATGACACCGGCATGCCGAACAGAAGTCCGAAAGATCCCGAAAAATTCAAAGAAGCCAATAAAAATTTTGTTCAGGGGCTTAAAAAACACCCTGTCACCGGCGAAGGCCTTCCTGCTTATGGAACTAATGTTCTTACCAACGTTATTAATGAAGCGGGCGGGTTTCCGAC
>JAHJJB010000153.1 GCA_018823005.1 Pseudomonadota bacterium
TAGATAATTTCCGAAAAAGGAACGGGTGTTATTTTAAAAACATTTTGATAAGGAGTTTTGCGCGATGAGAAACAAAAAATCTTTTTTCAGAACATGTTGCCTGTTATTTGCTCTTATTTTCAGCGTTGCTTTTCTTTTTGCCTGTGGCCAGGGACAGGAAGCTTCAAAGGAATCGAGGGAAGCTGCTTTGGAAAAATTAAGATCCCTTCAGGATGAAGAACAAAAACCTAAAGAAGAAAAAGCAGTTGCACCTGCGACTGCACCGGTTGCGGCACCTGCTCCTGCACCTGCACAGGGAACAGAACAGCCTAAATAATAGAAGATATTCAGTGCCCCCTCATTATTCCCCCCTTTATCAAAGAGGAGGAAAATGAGGGGTTTTTTATTCAGATAGTAAATATTAATAGGCGAGCATCCGGGCAACCGTCAGCTTTATCCTTTCTGAAATACCGAAAGCCGCTTTAAATTCTTTTTCAAGACCAGCCATCTCAGCATAAAAAGGTGTCCGGTCAAAATTCACATACTCTTTTTCTCCGCAGCGGGACATGAATTCTCCGCACCCCGGGCTTAATACTTTCTCCCTTCCCGGTATGATTAATTCATGAGGTATTCCATGCAGCCTGCAAATCATCGGCCGGTATGAATACAGGGCGCAAAGCCCTTCATAGTTAAGTGGACACAGCAGGCGGACAGGCAACCCGGATCTTTCCAGTTCAGCCGTTTGCCTGCAAACCAAAAGGGCTTTTTTTCTTATTTCGGCCTGGTTTCCATGTGCGAGCGTTTCAATGCCTTCGAGTATATAAAGATATTCTGCAAAGGTATGGTGATAAAATCTGGTGAAACAGCAGTTCTCTTCGCATCCCCCGCAGGAAAATCCGTAATAATTTGCCGCTTCATTGTACTTGCCGTCCATTTTTGTATAGATACCGGCAAGACGATCCAAAAAAGGAGCGCATTTCTCTTTCTGAATTCTTATTCTTTCAATTGTCATTTCAGCAGCTTAAAAAACCGGGGAAGGAAAAAAGATTTTTGAATATAGATCGAGGGCATAGCGGTCCGTCATGCTTGCAATAAAATCGCATACGATCCTCTCATAAGCCTGTTTGTCATGATCTATTCCCCTGTAGCAGGAAGCCATCTCCATGTTTGACAGCTCCCTGTTAACCATCTGATCATCATTTAATAAATATGTATACAGTTCTGAAAGAATCTTCTTTGCCTTCACAAATTCATTATGCACCTTGGGGGAGCGATAAACATTATCATAAAGAAATTCTCTGAGCTTTGTCATTGCGCTATATATGTTATCACTCATTTGCAGGCAAAGTTTTCCGTCAGTTACCTTGCTTGAAAATACAAGATCCCTGATCATAGTTGTTGCGCGCTCTGAATGTGTGAGCCCAAGATTCATGGAGCAGGATTCAGGAATCTGGGTTGCGCTGACTACTCCGCTTCGGATTGCATCGTCAAGATCATGATTAAGATAGGCCATTATGTCGGCGACACGTACAACCTGACCTTCGACCGTGCAAGCAAGTTCATCGGGATTATCCGGAATAATTTTTCCATACCCTTTGGAATGCTTAAGTATCCCGTCCCGGACTTCGAAAGTCAGATTAAGCCCCTTTCCTTTATTTTCAAGAATTTCGACGATACGAAGACTTTGCTCATTGTGGGAAAAATCAGATGAATATATCTCTTTTAATGCTGTTTCTCCGCCGTGCCCGAAAGGAGTATGTCCAAGATCATGCCCGAGGGCTATTGCCTCTGTAAGGTCTTCATTAAGCCGCATGGCTCTGGCGATAGTCCTTGCTATTTCCGCCACCTCAAGTGTGTGCGAAAGACGGGTCCGGTAGTGATCCCCGAGAGGAGACAAAAACACCTGGGTCTTGTGCTTTAACCGTCTGAAAGCGTTGCAATAAACGATCCTGTCCCTGTCCCGCTGAAACGCGGTTCGTATCGGACAAGGCTCTTCCTTTCTCACGCGCCCTTTCGATCTTGAGCTGAGACATCCGAAAGGGGACATGAAACCTTCCTCACGCTTTTCAAAATCTTCACGAATTGACATAAGAGCATATCCTGTATTAATGATATTTTAAAACCATTTGCTGCGCATATGGATTATCCACAGGAACCCCTCATTGTAAAGAACTATTTGAAATTATCTGGTTGGGAGATAATGGACGGGCATCATTTAATACTCGGGAAAACAACCGATTACATTACAGGTGAGATAATTGAAGATACCCACGACGAGAGGTACAGGCAAAATATCGCCCGGCTTCTTGTGACAAATGGATTATATGATAAAAAGGATATTATATCCCGGCACGAGCTCCTGGTTAATGCTGGAAATAACAGAGCGATATTAAAAATTGATTTCCTTGTTTCTACCGGAAACCGCATCTGTATGATAATAAAATACGGACCCGGATCAATAACCACGAGACACCGCCCGGCTCTGGCAGCTTCGAGGATTGTGGCATCTTACCAGATACCTGTTGTGGTTGTAACAAACGGCTTGGATGCCGATATTCTGGACGGAACAACCGGGAGAATCGTATCAAGTGGACTTGGTTCTATCCCTGATAAAGTTTCACTTATAAATCTTTCAGATAATTACTCTTTTCCGGAAATAAAGGCAGACAGAGCCGAAATTGAATCACGAATAGTGTATGCTTACGAAGTTGACGGAAGCTGTCCGTGTGATGACACAATCTGCAGAATAGATCCGTAGCGAGGAATCTGAAAATGACTCATGAATATTTTATGAATGAAGCGCTCAGGCTGGCAGGGATTGCCCTTAAGGAAGGTGAATTTCCGGTCGGGTGTGTTATTGTTTTTGAAAATAAGATTATTGTATCAGGATCGAGGAAGGGTACTATTGCCGGAACTGTAAATGAAACAGATCATGCCGAAATAATTGCTTTAAGGAATCTTTCTGATACAGGCATTAATAATGATATAGACCGGAGCAGGATGACTCTTTACAGCACAATGGAGCCATGCCTCATGTGTTTTGGAGCGATACTTCTCTCCGGGATCGGGACAATAGTCTATGCATTTGAAGATGTAATGGGAGGTGGAACAAAAATTGATCTGAAAACCCTCTCCCCTTTATACAGAAACAGGAAACTATCCGTAATTCCAGGCGTATTGAGGAGCAAAAGCCTTGAGATTTTCAAGGCCTATTTTTCAAATCCCTCAAATTTCTACTGGAGGGGAAGCCTTCTCGCAGACTACACTCTTGCTCAGAAAGATTAAGTTTTCGTCCCCTCTGCTGACCTCGAATTCACTTGCGGATAGGGATTCACCCGTGCCGGTTTGGCTGGTTTTAATCCGGTGGATGACACGCATTCTGCCATTCACTGTTTCGCATCATCTTGAAATCTATTGACATAATTTGCTGATTAATAGTAAAATAATTTATATCAATCTTTTATAAACATCGGGGGCGAGTAATGGGCAAAAATGAAATTCTCTCAATTTTGCGGGATTATAAGAAACAGTTTGCTGACCAGTACGGAATTACTGCATTGGGTGTTTTTGGTTCAACCGCACGTGACCAGAACCATGATGACAGTGATGTTGACATAGTAATACAGATGTCAAAGCCGGATCTTTTTATTTTAGCCGGCATTAAATGTGACCTTGAAGATAAATTTCATAAACCGGTTGATATTGTGACATACAGACAGAAGATGAATCAATTCCTGAAAAACAGAATAGACAGGGATGCCGTTTATGTATGATAAAGAACTGACCGTTGAAGTATTAAAACAGATACTCCATGCGGCAGAGACAATAATGGCTCGCTTTGAACCTGTCAAAGAACTATCCGGTTTTACGGACAGCTCTTTGGGAATGGAAAAAATGGATTCCATTTGCATGTTGTTGATTGTTATTGGAGAATCTTTAAAAAATCTGGATAAAATTACTGAAGGGAAACTTCTGCCGGACTACCCTGGAGTCGACTGGAAAAAAGCCAAAAAGATGCGCGATATATTAACGCACCATTATGCCGATGTAAACGCTGAGGCTGTATTTAACACGTGTAAAGAAAAAATCCCTTTGCTTATAACGACAATTAATAAAATATTGCGGGATATGGAATAAGGTATTAAAACAGCTTATCAAGCTGGAAAAGAACTCTGATTACGGAAATCTTTTGGACAACAAAGGCAGCATAAACCTTGACGGCTACTTCAAACTGTATGCTTGCGACAAACGGATCAGGATTATATATGAAAAAATTGATAATATTATTAAAGTTATTGCCATCGGCAAGTGGGAAGACATGGAGGTTTATAATATAGCATTGCAAAGAATTCTAACCATGAACCAGGATTAGAATTGATAAAATCCTTTTTTCAAATAATCAAAATAACCGACATCATTTTCGGGAGCGCACGGCAAAACCCCGCTTGTAGTCGGTTTGCCAGTCAACCAGTATCCTGCCGTCATCGAAGTTTAAGGACACCCAACCAGACCACGGTGTCCCTGAAGCGGGGGCTGTTTCCCCGGACAATATCCACCAACCCGTAGTTTCCAGGAGCGGTGTCATGTTTCGTGA
>JAHJJB010000154.1 GCA_018823005.1 Pseudomonadota bacterium
CCCATCTGGCGATCTCTTCCCATACCATGCCGGTTGTCTGAGGGTCAAGGCCCATGCCTCCGAACTTTTCGGGAAGTGCCATCTTGGAAAAGCCCAGTTCAAATGCCTGTGCTATGACAGCCCGGAAACGGTCGCTGGTAAAGACTGCCTGCGGATCCGGTATCTTATCCAGTTCGGTTTCGGCCGGCAGCAGGATGTTTTTACCAAAATCCCGTGCTGCCTCGACGATCTGTTTCTGGGGTTTTGAAAGCTCAAAGTCGACCATATTCGTTCTCCCGCTATTATTGATGAATCAGTAAAAATTTGTTCTCACACAAAGACTAACCTGAATGTTTTCAATAGGCCTTTCTTCGTGCCTCCGTGTGAAAAATTATCATTTTGCAAGTCCATCATTATTCACCACAAAAAAAGTCTGTCATTTTGAAATAGTATGGCAGATATATTTCCGGGTCAACTTCGGCGAGGATCTTTCCGGGCAGCATCGTGTTGTCGCTGACAAGGTAGAATCCAAGCAATGCCTTAACAGGTTCCAATTCCGACCATGGATCGGCCGCAGAGGCACACAGCCGGATATCGGCGGCGCCTATTTCCAGATGCTTCATCCTGATTTCTGTCTTTTGCCGGCATAAAAAAACCGGGCCGTCAAAACCGGGGGTCAGATCGATTCGCGGAGAGGCCTTGAAAAGAAAAGTCGGGCCCAATCCGGGGAGCTCAGGTAAAGGGTCTGTCAGTTTGACAATGATTTCGACAAACCTGATACCCCGGCGTTCCACGCAGCCGCGGACTGTCTGGCCCTCCTTTTCAAGCTGAATCCGAGCCATTTTTTTGGGGAAGCCGAAGATGTCCCGCCCGTTGTGCATTCTATCGTCTTCACTTTCAATCGGCATGGACAGGCAGTAGCTTCCGGCTTCATTCTTATAGCGGCAGTTCAGGAAAAGAGCCGCTTCCCTGTAACCAGGCCCTAAATTGGTTTCCGGGTATTCAGCAATGAATATGAGGCCGCCGGAAGTTTCTGCTGACTCAAGCGGCGGCGGAATCAGACGAGCCGCGATTTCCGGCTGAACTTCAATCATCACTCCGAGCATCCGGGCACCGATAAATTTTCTTTCTCTCAGTTGATAATATCTGTCGAGCTCCTTTGGGGTCTTAACAAAACCCATTTCCATTTCCTCCATTTTTAGTTGTTAATGAAATATGTATCTTTAATAAGCAAAGCCTGAACAGAGGGAGAACCACCATCCTGTCGATGAAATCAAACATGTAGAGAAGAAGCGGCAGGATGAAAACATAACAGGAATGGCCTTTGGACAGGAAAAAACCGTTTGGTATGACGTTCTTTTTAATTATATCTTTCCCTGCATTTGATTTCATATTGTCAAAAAATAGCACACGCTGATTGCGATCATTTATATCATCGCTGGTAAACAAGCGTTTAATATATCCACTTGAAACATCGACAGGTCAAAAATATATATCGGGGATGTTGATTACAGAGTTGTTAAAAGTCGCACCCCGATGGCCAAAATCAATGATAAAACCACAATCCGAAATAACCGGAGCGGAATTTTTTTGTTGAGCCGGTTGCCGACCAGGCCTCCGAGAACGATCATCGGCGATAGAGCAACAACCAGCAGGAGCATTTGTGTCTGAAGTATGCCGATTTTAATATATGTGGCCAATTTCATCAGGTTTATCAGTGTGAAAAACAGAACGAAAGTGCCCACAAAACGTCTGTTGTCGGTCTGTTTCTGAATCAGATAAATGGACATGACCATTCCCCCAGCATGAATCAGCGTGCTGGCGGCTCCTCCCAAAAATCCGGAAAGCATGGTCAGAGGCCGGCCACCGTAACTAACGGCCCGCTGGGGTGTTCCGATCCTCGGCGGCCATTTCATTTTCACGAGCCGATAGGCGGGAAATAGTACCGCCGTTATGCCGACAAGGAGTTTGAACAGTTCGGTGGGAACGCTCTGTATCATAACAGCGCCCAGTACCACCCCCAGAACAGCCGGAGGCACCAGAAGCGCCAGTTCCTTATTGTCCCATTCCTTCCAGTAATTCCAGATACCTACGATATCTGAAACCAGCATGGCCGGCGCCCCCAGGCCCAATGCCACCTTTGGCGACAGCACCAGAGACAGGAATGGCAGCATAAATATGCCGGCGCCAATGCCGACGCCGTTTTTAATAACGGCCGACCCGAAAACGGCAAATATAATGATTAAAAGTTCCATATGATAGGGAATGCCCGTCATGGACTGTTCAAAAAGATTTTTTTCCGGCTTCTCCTCCGAGGATCGCATGGTTTCAGCGATCGCTGTTTAGGTTCAAATGCGTTTACTCTGCTGAGGGTCATATCACCCCTTGCTTTTTCAAGGCTTCAATTTTCTCCTGAGGGATGTCCAGGATTTCCCGGTATAAGCCCTCGCTATGCTGGCCGGGGTACGGGGCCGGCGTCAACGGATCCGTCTTCAGCCTTGAAAACTTGATCGGGAAACCGGCGGCCCTGAGACCTGTTCCACCGCTGAATGGATGCATCACCTCCTGAATCATCTCTCTGTGTTTAAGCTGAGGATTCTCCAGCACTTCATCAAATTCAGCAATCGCCTCACAGGGAACTTTCTTTTGATTCATGCGCTCAACGACTTCGGCCTTGGTTAGCTTTTTAACCCACGATTCAACAATCTCCTCGATGTCATCGGCGTATCTGTATCGATCTTGCTGATCCTTGAACCGCGGGTCCGATTTCAGATCCTCCCGGCCTATCACCTCCAGAAAAGAATGCCATTGCAAATTGTTCGCCACACAGATAACAACATAGCCGTCATTAGTTTGATAGGAGTTCCACGGTGCGAGTCTTAACAACCGGTTTCCTGTTCGAACCGGCTGACCCAGTGAGATATTCAGATCAAGCGCCTCATCGGTACACATGGAAAAACATGCATCATTCATGGCAATGTCGATGCGTTCACCCTTGCCGGTCTTTTCACGGGATACGATTGCTGCCAGAATGCCGATAACGCTGTACAAGGAGGAGAGCATATCCCCTATCCATGCGCCGCATCGGACGGGCGCCCCATCCGGAAAACCAGTCAGCCCCATAATGCCGCTTGTTGCCTGAATCGTCAGGTCGAAAGCAGGGCGATTCTTCAACGGGCCGCTTTGGCCGTAACCTGAAATCGAGCAATAAATGATACCGGGATTGATTTCGGTCATGCGCTCGTAGCTAAAGCCCAGACGATCCATGACGCCGGGAAGAAAATTCTCCAAAACAATATCGCTTTTCTCCACCAGTTGTCTGAAAATCTCTTTCCCCTCTTCCTGTTTCAGGTCCAGAAATATGCTTTTCTTGTTGCGGTTCCGTTTCAGATATAATAGCGAGATGTCCTTATCGTCCTTTTTTTCGAAACTCACTCCGTGAACACCGGCAAACGGCGGATTCCAACGGCACGGATCCCCATCCTGCGGTCGCTCGACCTTTATAACCTCAGCTCCCATGGCCGCGAGGTTCATGCTCGAATATGGCCCGGACAGATAGGCGGTTAAATCAATGACTCGTATCCCTTCCAGATGTTTTTTCATTTTTCTGTTCCTTTAAATTTAAATTCCCGAGTGATGTCTCCTGATCGCTTGTCATGGCCGAGCGCAATACTTCTTTTTTTTCGGACCTTTTCCATAAAATCGGGCGACAGTGCGTAACAATGGCCGCTTATTTTCTTTCAACAATGGCACATATTCCCAGGCCGCCGCCCCCACAGATCGCCACAAGTCCATATTTAACATTGCGTCGGATCATTTCATGGGCAAGCGTCGCCAGCCGGATCGATCCGGTAGCCCCGATGGGATGTCCAAGGGAAATGCCGGAACCGTTGACATTGACCTTTTTTTCCAGATCCCCCCGGTTGATCCCCATTAATTTGGCATCCGCGAGTGCCTGTGCGGCAAAGGCCTCCTGAATTTCGATCAAATCGATTTGGTCCATTGAAAGTCCTGCTTTTTCCAGCGCCTTGTTGACTGCTGCCGGAACGGCAGGATAGGTCAATGTCGGATCAGCGCCTGCAACACCGAACGATCTGAGATAGACCAGCGGTTTTATACCCCGGCTTTGGGCGATTTCCGGCGTTGTCAGCACCAGTGCCGCAGCCGCGTCGTTCTCACTGGAGGAGTTTCCAGCCGTGCATATCCCGTCCGGATAAACGGTACGAAGACCGGCCAGTTTTTCCAGTGTTGTATCTTTCCGGGGGGTTTCATCTTTGTCAACCAGAACCTCCCCGTTTTTCATTTTGATCGGCACCGGTATGATTTCTTCTTTAAACTTTCCGGTTTCCATTGCGCTTATCGCTTTTTGATGAGAACGCAATGCCCACTGGTCGGCATCTTCTCTGCTGATGCCTTCTTTTTGAGCGGCCGTTTCCGCCCAGGTCATCATGGAATTGAGCTCCCCGAATTTTTCTATCGGTTGATGCCTTGGACGGCCGCGCTGTATCCTGTCATAGAAGGGAAGACCCCAGAGTTTCAGGCTGCCGTGCTGGCGGGGGGAAA
>JAHJJB010000155.1 GCA_018823005.1 Pseudomonadota bacterium
ATGTCATTTGTGCAGGATCGGGTGAAGAAGCGGTCAGGCTTGCAGGATCAAACCCGTTTGATCTTGTGGTTCTGGATCTGATGCTTCCGGGAATCAATGGCATTGATGTTGCCCGAAAGCTCAGAGCCGGCCAGAAAACCCGCCATATTCCGATCATAATGCTCACCGCCAGAAGCGAAGAATCCGATATTGTCAAAGGACTTGAACTTGCCAATGATTATATCACCAAGCCTTTCAGCCCTAAAATACTTTGCGCAAGGGTAAATGCTGTTTTCCGCCGTAAAAGCGAAGATTCTGAAAACGAGATGATTTACAGGGGCGATATTATCATTTATCCGGGGCGTCGCAGAGTTGAAATATGCGGTGAACCGGTCGAACTCTCCTTTTCGGAATTTCAAATTCTAATGATATTGAGCAAGCGTCCGGGCTGGGTATTTACCCGTTCTCATATAGTGGATGAGGTCAGGGGCGACAATTATCCTGTAACGGAGCGCAGCGTAGATGTTCAAATAGTTGGACTCCGTAAAAAACTTGGTTCATGCGGACATTATATTGAAACTGTGCGGAGCGTGGGCTACAGATTTAAGGAAAATCCATGAGAAAAAGTTATCCCCTTTTTCTGAAACTGTTCTTCCCTTTCCTGCTAATCGTGCTGATTCCTCTTCTGGCTTTCAGCCGGTATGCCGGTTTTTCGATGCGCCAGTTTTATGTGGAACAGACGGCCATGAATCTTGAAGCACGAGCCAATCTGCTGAAAGAGCAGGTAACTCATTATCTATTGGCCGGAGATGAAAAAAACATCGATCTTCTGTGCAAACGCGCGGGAAAAGCATCCAATACAAGGATTACGGTAATACATCCTTCGGGAAAAGTACTTGGCGATACTGAAAAAGATCCGGTTGAAATGGTGAATCACTCGGATAGACCGGAGATTGTGAAAGCGATGAACGGAGAAACAGGGACTTACACACGCTACAGCGACACACTTCTTGAGCCGATGATGTATCTGGCCATTCTGTTAACCGAAGATGGAAAGCCTGTCGGGGTTCTGCGGACATCGGTAAGCATTAGTGCAATAGAAAAACGTCTTGAGATAATCCAGAAACGCACGTCGCTCGGGGTGCTGGTAATTGCCCTGCTGGCTGTATTCGCCAGCCTCCTGTTTTCCCGCTACATAAGCCGGCCAATCGAAAAAATCCGTGAGGGGGCAGGGCGTTTTGCGAAAGGGGATCTGTCCTATCGTCTGTCGGTATTTGATTCAGCAGAAACCGAAACACTGGCAAGGACCATGAACGATATGGCAGCGAACCTCGATGAACGAATGCAGACGATTATCCGCCAGCGTAATGAGATTGAAGCCGTTCTTTCCAGTATGACCGAAGGAGTCATAGCCGTTAATTCGGATGAGAACATCATCAGTGTGAACCAGACCGCAGCCCGGATGTTTCATAAACAGCCGTCCGAGCTCCTGAACCGGAGTGTTCAGGAAACCGTCCGGAACCCGGATTTTCAGCGCTTTGTCAGAATCTCTCTTTTGGATGAAAACCCCCGTGAGGAAGACATATTCTTCCATCTTAAGGGTGAGCTCCTGCTGAACACTCGCTCCGCTCCTCTCAAAAACACAGGAGGGGAACGTATAGGCATCCTGATCATTTTAAACGATGTAACCCGGATAAGACATCTTGAAAATATGAGACGGGACTTTGCGGCGAATGTTTCTCATGAAATAAAAACACCGTTAACAGCAATCAAGGGTTTTACGGAAACACTCATGGCGGGAGCATTGAATAATACTGAAGAAGCAGCCCGGTTCGTGGGAATTATCGAAAATCACACCAACCGGCTGATCGCGATCATCGAAGATCTCATGAAGCTTTCAGTCATCGAACAAAATTCGGGCGACAAAAACATTTCGTTAACGGAGTGCCGGATACTTCCTATACTTTCTTCTGCCGTTTTGATATGCCAACAAAAGATGGATGAAAAAGAGATACGGATTCTCTCTTCCTGTGACAGGGATCTTACCGCAAGGGTTAATGCCGCGCTGATGGAGCAGGCCTTCGTGAATCTTCTCGACAATGCGATAAAATACAGTGAACCCGGAGGCACTATTGAGATAGAGGCAACAAAAAACGATTCCGAAGTTGCCGTAGCTTTTCTTGACCATGGCATTGGAATCCGCCGGGAGCATCTTTCACGCCTGTTTGAGCGTTTTTACCGTGTTGATGCATCCCGAAGCCGGAAACTGGGCGGCACAGGTCTCGGACTTGCGATTGTCAAGCATATCGTCATTGCCAACGCCGGAAAGATCACCGTGGAAAGCAGCCCCGGGAAGGGGAGCAGATTCGTCATTCATATTCCTTTTCAGGCATAGTCACAAATTCTCGGCTTTTTAATGAATTTTTAATCAAATCCTAATAATTTTCTAACATAACACCCTTATTCTTGACCTGAAATGGAAAACGGATTTTTATTTTTAGGAAAAAACACAATAAACAATATTATCGGTCAAGAATGGAGGGTAAAATGAAAAAAAAGAACTGGATTGCCGGTGTTATTATTCAGGCAGTAATATTTACAGCTGGCATAGCTTTTGCCGGGAATATTTCGATTAACGGATCGACAACAGTGCTTCCGATAGCCCAGAAAGTTGCTGAAGCTTATATGAAAGAGCATCCGGATACGGCGATATCCATATCCGGCGGAGGCTCGGGAAATGGAATTAAGGCAATTATCGACAAAACTACAGATATCGCCAATTCCTCACGTGCCATCAAAAAGGAAGAGAGCGAGCAGGCAAAGGCAAAAGGCTCAAATCCTGTGGAGTTCATAGTGGCATTCGACTGCATCGTACCGGTTGTTCATCCGTCAAATCCGCTAAAAAACTTAACGCTGGATCAATTAAAGGCCATGTATAAAGGGGAAATCAAGAACTGGAAGGAAATTGGCGGAGCTGACAAGCCGATTGTGGTTATTTCGAGGGATACTTCTTCAGGCACCTATGAAGTCTGGGAAGAAAAAGTCATGAAAAAAGAGCGTGTCTTTCCCAGAGCTCTGCTTCAGGCCTCTAACGGCGCCATAGTTCAGGCTGTTTCCAAAAACCCGAATGCCGTTGGTTACATCGGTCTCGGTTATATGGATAAAAGCGTGAAGATGTTGTCTGCCAATGGCATCAACGGTTCCAAAGAGACCACGCTGAACAAGACATATCCCATCAGCAGGCCGCTTTATATGTACACTCCGGCTCAGCCGAAAGGTGATGTCAAAAAATTCCTCGACTATATGTTAAGCAGCAAGGGACAGAAGCTGGTTGAGGAAGAAGGTTTTATACCTTTGAAATAAAAAATCTATCCTTCAGCCTTCAATCTGCTTAACAGGACTTAATAAAATCTATGAAAAACAAGCGTCAAAGAACCGATAAGTCTGTGCGCATCTTCTTTTTCAGTGTAGCTTTGGCTTCAATTGCAATCCTGTTCATGATTATGATCTTTTTATTCATGGAAGGCATCCCGATTTTTAAGAAAATTTCCATATATGACTTTATCTTCGGCAAATACTGGTACCCGACTTCAAGCCCACCTGATTTCGGCATTTTTCCCCTAATTTTGGCTTCCATAGCCGTAACTCTGGTCTCTGCAGCGATTTCAATCCCACTGGGTGTGATGACCGCCATATATCTGGCGGAGCTTGCACACAAACGAATAGCGGAATTGATTAAGCCGGTGGTTGAGCTTCTTGCAGCCCTTCCTTCCGTAGTAATCGGATTTTTCGGCATGGTCATAGTAGCGCCTTTTCTTCAGGAAACCTTCGGAATTCCAACCGGGTTGAATCTGTTCAATGCTGCGCTTATGCTTTCGTTTATGTCCGTCCCGACAATATGCAGCATTTCCGAAGATGCCATATACAGTGTGCCTGTAGCGCTTAAAGAGGGGTCACTGGCTCTGGGAGCAACTCACTGGGAAACTCTGATCCGGGTTATTATTCCGGCTTCGATCTCCGGCATCAGCACAGCTATAATACTGGGTATGTCAAGGGCAATAGGTGAGACTATGGTGGTGCTGATGGTTGCCGGTGGCGCAGCCATGATCCCTGAGTCGCTGTTTGATCCTGTTCGGCCCATGCCCGCCAGTATTGCTGCGGAAATGGCTGAAGCTCCGTTTCGCGGAGATCATTATTACGCGCTTTTTGCAACCGGCATTGTCCTGTTTCTGTTCACAATGCTGTTTAACGTGATCGCTGATCATGTTGTTCATAAATATCGTCAGACAGGGGAGGCGTCGCTTTGATTGAAGAAAAAAGCATGCTTGAGCGTTCCTTTGAGAGGGTTCACAGGCGCCGAAAACATTTACAGCGGTTTATTTTCATGCTTTTCAGAACGGCTGCACTGGTCAACGGCGCCGCATTGATAGTGGTCGTTGCCTTTATCACCATAAACGGCTGGAAAGCCATCACCTGGGATTTTTTGACTCAGGCTCCGCTTCAGTCCATGACTAAAGGCGGCATTCTGCCCTGCATCGTGGGAACGCTCTGCCTCGGAATCGGGGCAATTGTAGTGGCATTGCCTATCGGGGTTGCCTCAGCCATCTATCTCAATGAATATGCCCGCCCCGGAAGACTACTGCGGTTGATCCGGCTTGGCATAAGCAATCTTGCAGGTGTCCCGTCGGTTGTTTTCGGCTTATTCGGCCTCGCATTTTTTGTCATATGGCTGAAGATGGGGGTGAGCATTATTGCCGGAGTATTGACACTTGCCGCCCTGACGCTTCCGGTCATAATTGGTTCCACCGAAGAAGCGCTGAAATCAGTCCCCAACACGTATCGAGAAGCATCTCTGGCGCTGGGTGCCACCCGATGGCAGACAATTTACAGGGTTGTGCTCCCTGCAGCGCTTCCCGGAATTCTTACCGGCGCAATTCTCGGTTTGAGCCGGGCGGCCGGAGAAACGGCGCCGATCATGTTCACGGCAGCGGTCTTTTATACGCCGAACCTCCCTGCTTCGCCGTTTGATAAAATCATGGCGCTGCCGTATCATGTCTATGTTCTGGCAACCGCCGGAACAAATATTGAAGCCACCCGCCCGCTGCAGTACGGCACATCGCTTGTGCTGATCGCCCTTGTGCTTGGAATGAATCTTGCGGCAATCGTTTGGAGGGCAAGGCTTCGGAAAAAAATGAAATAAAGAGGACGATCATGATCGAAAATTACAAGATAAGTGTCAGGCATCTGAATTTTTATTACGGGAGGGCTCAGGCGCTTTATGATATCTCCCTGGATATTAAAAAGTCTCAGGTTACGGCGCTTATCGGACCTTCAGGCTGCGGGAAAAGCACTTTTATACGCTGTCTTAACAGAATGAACGATCTTATTCCCTCAGGCAGGGTTGAAGGTGAAATCCTTTTCGACGATTTCAATATAAATGACCCTTCGGTTGATGTGGTTATGTTGCGGCGTCATGTGGGAATGGTCTTTCAAAAACCCAATCCCTTCCCGAAAAATATTTTTGAAAACGTCGCTTACGGGCTGAGAGTCAACGGGGTAAAAGACAAAGCGTTTATTGAAAGCCGTGTCGAGGAGAGTCTTAAAAAAGCCGCTCTATGGGATGAAATCAAAGACCGTATGCATGAATCGGCCCTGGGGCTTTCAGGCGGCCAGCAGCAGCGGCTTTGCATAGCAAGAGCCCTTGCCGTAGAGCCTGAAATCCTGCTTATGGATGAGCCTGCATCGGCTCTTGATCCGATAGCTACCCAGAAAATCGAAGATCTGATAGGCGAGCTCAAGGAGAATTATACGATTATTATCGTGACTCACAACATGCAGCAGGCTGCGAGAGTTTCCGATATGACCGCCTTTTTTTACATGGGAAAGCTTATTGAACTGGATGAAACCGATACTTTGTTTACACGTCCAAGGCTAAAACAGACTGAAGATTACATAACCGGCCGTTTCGGATGATACAATATAAACCGGTTTCAAACGGACATTATCCTGACAATCACTATAAGAGGTGAATATGGCAAAACATTTTCAGAGAGAACTTGAAAAAATCAAAAAAAGCATTTTGAGCCTGGGCGCCATCGTGGAAGACCGAGTAAGGCTGGCCATAAAAAGCATTGAAAGCAGAGATGCCGACATTGCAGAGCAGATTATCAATATGGACTATGAAATAGATGAAATGGAAGTGGAGATTGAAGAAGAATGCCTGAAGGTGCTTGCGCTGCATCAGCCTGTTGCAGTGGATCTCAGGTTTCTTGTGAGCGTGATTAAAATCAACAATGATCTTGAAAGAATAGCGGATGAAACCGTAAATATCGCCTATCGCATCAAAACCATTTCAAAAAATAAAGATTGCAGGTTCATTTTTGACTTCGCACTGATGGCCAAAAAAGCTAGCGCAATGCTCAAGATGAGTCTTGATGCCATGATTCGGCTGGATACGGATATGGCTTTTAAAGTTTGTCTGCTGGATGATGATGTAGATGTTTTTGTTCAGAATGCATATGAACAGCTTAAACTATCTATTATTCAGACACCTGAGAATGCGGGCACTTTGATTAATATGTTCCTGATTTCACGGCATATTGAACGCATCGCCGACCATGCTACAAATATTGCCGAGGAAGTCATCTATGTCACGGATGGCGAGATTGTCCGTCACGGGAAATTTTAAAACGGACTGATGTTGAATAAACGGCAGGTGTTTTCAAAGATTTTCAGAGAAAGCTCTTCGGGATCTTCTTTCCTTATTTCCGCGACTTTTAAAAGAACTGATTTTACAAAAGCAGGCTCGTTGCGCCGTATGTTGTTTTTTTCCGGGGAGGGTGTCAGATAAGGCGCATCTGTTTCAACAAGGATTCGTTCAACCGGGATAAGAGGTACAATGTTTCGCAGGTCAGCTCCTCTCGACATGATTGTAACGATTCCGGTTATGCCGATATAAAGTCCCAGATCAAGGCATTCTTTCAGCTCCTTCTTGTTTCCGCTGAAACAGTGCATAACTCCTTTGATTTCCTCATTGAAAGTCGATTTTAATATTTCAAGAAACCTGCCGTTACTTTCTCTTTCATGAAAGATTAATGGGAGGCCCATTTCATCTGCGGCTTCAAGCTGAGTTATAAACCACTTTTCCTGAACATCTTGCGGTGAAAACATCCGGTTGAAATCGAGCCCTGTCTCTCCCCAGGCTTTAACTTTATGACTTTCTGAAAGATCCTTCAGAAAATTTACTGTTCTGTCGCTGCATTCTTTCGCATCGTGAGGATGTACGCCAACCGAGGCATAACAACCTGAATTTTCTTCAGCAATTTTAACGGCTTTTGCAGAGCTTTTGCCGTCTATCCCGACTATCATTATTTTGCTTACTCCGGCAATTTTAGCTCTGTTTATTACGGAATCTAAATCCTTTTCATATGCCCGGTCATCCAGATGTGAGTGGCTGTCAAATAATTTCATTTAATCCCCATGTTTTTGCTGCAGGTATATATTCATATGTTTTTTTTAAATGTATGATGCGTTTAACACTTAAAATTGAATATTTCAAGATAGCGGTTTCTGATAATATTCAATTTAATTTTGAAGTTGATTTAATGGACATAATATGGTCTTTAAAGACCTTATATAGATTGAAGGCAGAGAGAATATCCGGATTTATTACGAAACCGTCATAGATTGGTTCATCTGTTATTTGTGACTTCAAGCGGCAGGCATAAAGGAAAATACTGCCGTATTATATAATATATTAATTATTTGTACTGGAGGTTGTGATGTTTAAAATTGTAAAACGCGAAGAAATGGCCGGGGGCACTGTGATTCTGAATGAAATCGAAGCGCCTTTAATTGCCGGGAAGGCAAAGCCGGGCCAGTTTGTGATCCTGAAGGCCAATGAAACAGGGGAGAGAATCCCGCTTACAATGGCGGATACAGATCCGCAGAAAGGCACGATAACCGTAATATATATGGTTGTCGGAAAATCGACGGCTCTTTTCAAAACACTGAAAGTAGGGGAAGGCTATAAGGATGTTATAGGCCCCCTGGGAAAGCCTACCCACGTCGAAAAGGTCGGGACTGTTGTCTGCGTTGGAGGCGGCACAGGTGTTGCGGTTCTGCATCCGATTACAAGAGCGCTGAAAGAAGCCGGGAACCATGTTATCGCTATTATAGGAGCGAGGAACAAGGGGCTTCTTATTCTTGAGGAGCAGATGAAGGCTGCGTCAACTGAACTTCATGTGTGTACCGATGACGGGTCGTACGGGCATAAAGGCTTTGTTACAGAAGTTTTAAAAAAGATGCTTGAAACAAAGGACGTAAAACTCGTTGTGGGGATTGGCCCTGTTCCAATGATGAAATTCGTATCCAAGATGACAAAGGAATTTAATGTCAAAACGCTCGTAAGCCTCAATCCTATAATGATTGACGGAACTGGAATGTGCGGGGGGTGCCGTGTATCGATCGGAGGCGAAACAAAATTTGCATGTGTGGACGGTCCCGAATTCGACGGCCACCAGGTTGATTATGACGGCCTCATGCAGCGTCTCCAGGCATATTGTGACGAAGAGAAGGAATGTTACGGTACGTTCTGCAAGTTAAATCCGTAGTCATTTTTTCATTGTTTGTTATGACCGGTTATCAATATTTTGAATAATTTCGAATTGAATCGGAATTCTTATACGGAGGATTATATGGCTGAAGAAGAGGTAAAAAAAGCTAAGAAAGAAGCGATCCCGAGACAGAAGATGCCGGAACAGGCCCCGGAAGTAAGAAGAAGAAATTTCAAGGAGGTTCCGACCGGATATACTCCCGAGACGGCGATACTGGAGGCGCAGAGATGCCTTCAGTGCAAAAAACCGGGCTGTGTTGAAGGCTGCCCGGTCCAGGTTGATATTCCGGGTTTTATCAATCATATAAAAGAAGGGGATTTTACCGGGGCGGCAAGGCTGTTATGGCAGAAGAACTCTCTTCCTGCCGTTTGCGGAAGGGTATGCCCGCAGGAGGTACAGTGTGAAGGAGTCTGCATTGTCGGAAAGAAAGGTCAGCCTGTTGCAATAGGGAATCTTGAAAGATTTGCCGCCGATTATGAGAGAATTAACGGAAAAGGGGAGCTTCCTCCCAAAGCGCCGCCTACAGGCAAGAAAATTGCCGTTGTCGGCTCTGGACCGTCGGGGCTTACCGTTGCAGGCGATCTTATTGCCAAAGGGCATGAAGTTACGGTACTTGAGGCCTTTCATAAACCTGGCGGGGTGCTTGTTTACGGAATCCCTGAGTTCAGGCTCCCTAAAGAGATCGTATTCTCAGAAGTTGCCTTCATGGAAAAACAGGGCGTAAAGCTTGAATGCAACAGTGTTGTGGGAAGAACAGTTACGCTCGATGAGCTTTTTGCCCAGGGCTATGATGCTGTTTATGTTGGTGTGGGAGCCGGACTTCCAACATTCATGAATATTCCCGGCGAAAACCTTATCGGGGTTCTTTCCGCAAACGAATATCTGACCCGCGCAAACCTAATGAAGGCCTATCTCTTTCCTGAATACGATACGCCCATAGTTAAGGGTAAGAATGTCGTTGTCCTGGGTGCCGGAAACGTTGCCATGGACTCTGCAAGAACGGCAATGCGTCTCGGTGCGGATAATGTCAAAATTGTTTACAGAAGATCGAGGCAGGAGATGCCTGCAAGGGCCGCCGAGATTCATCATGCCGAGGAAGAAGGGATAGAATTCTTCCTGCTTACGGCCCCAACCCGTTTTCTCGGAGACGAAAAAGGGAGGATTACCGGCATGGAATGCCTGAAAATGGAACTCGGGGAACCCGATCAGTCGGGAAGGCGGCGGCCTATCCCGGTTAAAGGCTCGGAGTTTAAAATGGATTGCGACCTTGTTATAGTTGCTGTCGGCGCAGGGGCAAATCCTCTGCTGACCCAGTCAACACCGGAGCTTTCTTTAAACAAGCGCGGATACATAATTGCCGATCCCGAGACCGGCAAAACCACAAAGAAGGGCGTGTGGGCAGGAGGCGATATTGTCACGGGTTCCGCGACCGTTATTCTTGCCATGGGAGCCGGAAGAAAAGCCGCCGACTCCATCCACAATTATCTTAAGTGGGGATGGTAGGTGAGGCACGAGGCATAAGGCACGAGGCTTGAGGTTAAAGTAAGATAAAAAGAAGGTAAGATGACAATACAGGCGGGGTTAATAACTCCGCCTGTATTATTTTTAAATCAATCTAGTTATTTTAGCTCCTTCAGCCAAACGTGCGGGTGTCATATTGTACAAACTGTCCAGCAGGGCGACCTTGAATGAGGCCGGTCCTCTGGCCTCTGAGGCTGCCATATCCGCCGCAAGGCCGTAGCAGGCCAGGGCGCTTGCTGCAGCCATCAGGTAATCATGCTCTACCGCGCAAAAGGCGCCGGTAATAGCCGTCGACATGCAGCCCGTTCCGGTGCTGGTGGACAGCCAGTGATTGCCGTTATCCACACCAAGCACCCGTTCGCCGTTGCTCAGGATATCGCGCTCACCGGTGATTGCCACCACGGTCTTGTATTTCCTGGCCAGGGCCATGGCTGTTGACGAGGGATCATCCAGGCCGCGAATGCTTTCAACTCCCCTGACTTCCCCTCCGGTGCCGGCTACCGTGCCGATCTCGCCAGCATTGCCCCGCAGGACCGCGATTTGCAATTCACTCAACAATCGCAAACTGCTTTCCGTGCGCAACTTAGTGGCCCCTGCGCCGACCGGGTCGAGGACAATGGGGATCCCCCGCTCATTTGCTCTGCGTCCGGCAATGATCATCGACTCGATCAATTCCGATGTAAGGGTGCCGATGTTTAAAACCAATGCTCCGGCCATGCCGGCCATCTCGGCCATTTCCTGCGGCGCATGTGCCATAACCGGCAGTGCGCCAACGTGCAGGGTCACGTTGGCCGTATCATTCATTACAACCATATTGGTGATGTGGTGGACCAAAGGTTTAATGGCACGAATCAGTTCGAGTGAAGATCCTGCCCTTTCTGCAAATTCATTTTGTTTGAGTGTCATATGCCTGATCTCCTTATTGAACCGAAACAGTGAGCGCTAATCCAGTTGCTTGCAGCGAGGTTAGCGAGAGGGTTTTAAAACAGTTCTGAGAATATAGTGAAACACAAACGTGAAAATAATTGTTGCAAGTGTCGGACCGGTTATGAGCTGAGCCGGCTTGATCATATAGTAAAAAATGATTCCGGTTATAAGGGATAGCGTTGCCGGCAGGTCGGCAGCCTTGTTTCTTAAATCAATCTTAATAATAAAGTAGTCCGTTAAAAGAATCGAGATAAGCGGAGAGAAGACCGATCCGAGCAGATAAAGGAATGAAGTGTATTGATCGACCGGAAAATATATGGCCAGAATTGTTCCTGCTGCGGCAAAAACTATAGCGGCAATACGTCTTTTTGTATTCGGGAAAATATTGATAAGGGACATTGTTGCCGAATGGACATCAAGAAAAGTAGTAGTAACAGTTGACAGGCCGATTATCATAAAAGCAATAAAACCCATCTTTACGGCTATCATCATCCCTGTCGGATCCGGGGAACCTGAGAAAATGCCTCCGAATAAACCTATCGAATACATCCAGCAGCTTCCGATGAAATATCCGGCAAAGGGAGCTATCCAGGCCCCTTTTTTTGAATTAGAAAGTGATGTGTAATCTGCAATCAGGGGAAACCAGCTTAAGGGCATTATGATGGAGAGTTCAAATCCGGTTCCGAAAAAACCCGTGGCTTTAACATCTGTGACTGCGGGCTGCTTGAGAATAATGACCGTCATGATAACCGTCAGAACAAGGAGAAGCGAGACCGCGGCCATGTTAAGAATTTTAAAGCCGTGAAAACCTGCTCCAACCCAGACGCCGATTAGAATCCCGATTGTAACCGAATGAATTATGATACTGTCAAAACCCCAGAGAGAAGATGTGACATGATTTAAGGCTCTTCCGCCTTCAATAATCATGATGGCTGTCCATCCGACAAGCTGAAGGATATTGATTATTGAAATCAGATAAGAGCCCTGTTTTCCGAATGATATTCGGGTTGACATGATTGAAGGAAGCTTTTCTCTGAATCCTATTACGCCGGCAATCACCAGCAATGAAGTTCCTGCTATATGTCCGAGAATAATGGCCCACATACCTTTGGAAAAACCGAGATCGGCAAGGTATCCGCCCGTCAGTATTTCTGCGACTGAGACGGAAGCTCCGAACCAGAGGAAAAAAAGATTTGTGGATGTTAATCTCTGTTTAGTTTCCATGGATCTTTCCGGTTCCGGGATAGAGATTGAAGAAATGATCAACAGGCCCGTGGCCGTGACCTATGGATAGAGAATTTTCTATGGCGCCGGTAATATATCTCTTTGCGTCCGACACAGCTTGAAAAAAGTCCGCTCCTTTGGCAAGATTTGCAGCAATGGCGGAAGAAAAGGTGCAGCCGGTACCATGGGTGTTTTTTGTTTCTATCCTTTTGCCGGTGAGTTCCATGAAGAGTGTGCCGTCATAGAGAATGTCCGTTGCTTGCTTACCATCAAGATGCCCTCCTTTTACAACGACTTTTTTTGCACCAAGCTTCAGAATCTTTGCGGCTGCGGTTTTCATTTCATTCTCGGTAGTTATCTTCATGCCGGTTAAGGCTTCCGCTTCGTAAACGTTAGGTGTAACAACCTCCGCAACAGGGAAAAGATTCCGGACCAGAGCTTTTTGGGCGTCATGATTCAGAAGGCGATACCCGCTTTTTGAAATCATGACCGGGTCAAGTATCACGACCGGAGGATTAACTTTTTTGAGGGCTTTTGCGATCGTTTCAATCAGGACTATGCTTGAAACCATTCCTATTTTGACTGCATCGATCCTGATATCTTCAAAGAGATATACAATCTGGTCATAAACCATCTGGGGATTGATTTCCTGTACACTGTAAACTTTTTGTGTATTTTGTACGGTAACGGCGGTAATAACGCTCATCCCGAAAACACCGTGGGCCTGGAATGTTTTAATATCTGCCTGTATGCCGGCGCCGCCTGAAGGGTCCGAACCGGCTATTGTTAAAGCTGTTTTCATATTAAATTTCCGGTAAATTATTGTGATTCCGTAGAAAGTCTGTATTTCTGCCAACCAGAAATCATAGACCAGGAACCTGAAACCGGTTTTGTTGCTCAGGAAAACTTCGGAAAGAATACAGGAAGAAAAATTGCCTTCAGGAGATATATTCTCCGAGTTCCCTACGACAGTGCTAACTGTATCAGGTTCAGTGGGTTTTTTCTCAGTTCCGCTCAGAGACTCTCGTATAACATCCCCTTTTGCCCGATTACTGTGTCTGGCTCAAATTTCAATACTCGAAATACTTGAATGTATTCCTGCGTTTGAAATTATCGCCTTCCTTGTACTTGGGCAAAATTGAACGTTATCCAAAGGTCTCCGCATTATTAATTCGGAACACCCCAATCGGATTTCGGGTAAGACTTAACAGTGTGCAGACCGAATTGCAAGCGGAAAATATTATGATTTTTTTCCGTGCTGAAAGGATTCAATTCCGGGAGGGCTTATAATATGTTTTCCGGTATAAGGGATGCATCTTCCGGCCTGAAAAGAGCCTTTTAACAGGTTTGAGATTTTGTTGTAGATGTCGGGATGACACGCAAACAGCAGCTCATAATCCTCTCCTCCGGAAAGCGCCGTTTCCTCGGGCGTTTTTCCGTATTTCTCTGAGAATGCAACAAGGTCCGGGTCGAATTGGCATGATGAAAGGTCGAGCTCAATTGTTATTCCGGAAGCCTTTGCAATATGACCGGTGTCGCCTGCAAGGCCGTCACTGATATCCATGACGCAGTCAATTCCTGCTTCGGCAAGTATCTGTGCAACGTCAAATCTGGCTTCCGGAAATTTGAACTTTGAAACAAGATCCGGAAAGGAGGCATCATTATTCATAAGGGATTCAAGGCCGGCGCGGGCAAGACCCAAAGGACCGGTACAATAAAGGCCGTAGCCTGCTTTTGCATTGGAACGCTTCGGAAAAATGTCGGTTCTTCCCCGGCCTATTGCAAAAAGATCGAGGGAGAGTTCTCTTCCTGCCGAAATGTTTCCGCCTCCGAGAGAGCATTCATGTTTTATAAGAGCTTCCCTGATTCCGCCGTATATCTCTTCGATCGTGCTTTCTGAAATGTACGGGGGCAGGCAAAGGTTAACAAATAAAACAACAGGTATTGCGAATGATGCAGCAAGATCACTGAAAGTTACCTCGACTGCCTTTATTCCGATTTCTCTTGGTGTCTGCCATTCAGACCTGAAATGAACTCCTTCTTTCTGGGCATCGGTTGTTATTACCGGGTTTGAAATTGGTGCAAGAAGGCATGCATCATCCCCCGGAGGAACAATAAGATTAAGGGGTGCGGGGGCACTTTTCATCAGTTTTTCAATAAGTCCGAATTCATCATTCCATGGGAGATGCAGCAGGGAGCGGGGAGGGCAGGAACATAACTCCCCGAGAGAGAGGGCGCTCGACAAAGGATCCTCCGCTCTTGAGATCGAGCTTATAACAGCGATTCCGGCTGCTTTGCGGGAAAAACACGTCCGGGCGTTTGACGGATCAATCCCGCCGATTGCAACAACGGGAAGATGAGAATTCATAGCGCAGGATTCAAGACCTTCAGGGCCCATCGCTTTTTTTGCGTCAGCTTTGGTGCCGGTTTCAAAAACAGGGCCTGCCCCTATGTAGTCGCATTCTGAAAGATCTGTTTTGGATAGCTCATCGAGAGATGATACAGATATTCCGATTAAAGCGTGACGGCCGAGAATTTTTCTTGCGAGTGCCGCCGGTTCATCATCCTGCCCTATGTGAACGCCGTCTGCCATTAAAGATCTGGCCAGCAGAATGTTGTCGTTTACTATAAAAGGGATGTTGTTGCACCGGCAAATGTTTCGTATTTCTGCAGCCTCTTCATAGAATCTGATGGAAAAGGCTTTGTTCCTGTACTGGATAATTGTTGCGCCTGCCATGATGGCAATCTTAACCTGTTCAACAGGATTGAGTCTTGGCGCTGCGTCATCCGTTATGAAATAAAACCGAAGCGCTTTATTAAGGTTTTCACGAAGCATATATGGTTCTTTTCTTAATTAAGTTAAAAAAGGGTCCCAGGGTTCAAGGATTCGAGGATCCAAGTGTTTGTTTTCTAATGATTTTGTCAGGACGGTAAGCATTATCTCAACATTCCCGATGTCTCTGAAGTTCTGACGGGCTTTCCTTTCACTGGAATCCTTGAACCCTTGACTCCTTGAATCCTCACAGGATCACCACCTCTTTTGGGGGTGATCCTGGAATATTATTCGAACAGCATTTGCCATTCTTTGAATTTTTCAGCAGATCCGTTCCCGTATGACTCAAGCACACGGATAATCTCTTCTTCCGAATTATTCTTTGCTATGAGAGTCCAGTCTTTTGAAAAGAATTTATCGGCATAGCAGACAACCTGTTCTTCAACTGACAGGGGAATCATATCCCGTTCCGGAACAGGGAATCCGTTTTTTATAATCTCTTCAGCCGATATTCCAACGCCCAAATGCCTTTCGCAAACAAGGGCGTGCCTTGGGAGTCCCGCCTTTTCCAGTAACTCGCGGCCAAGGTATCCATGGCAGACGTAAGGGTATTTCCCGGAGCAGCCAAGCTGCGGCGTGTCCGTCTGAAAAATTCCTATATCGTGCAGCAGTGCAGCCTCTTCAATAAAATTCATATCAGGGTTGAGATGAGGCACTTTCTTTGCGGCATCCATAGCTTTTTGTGCAACGAGCTTTCCGTGCCGGAGAAGGATTTCATATGTCCTTGATCCGGGATCATAATATTCATGGATTATGTCAAGGGGTCTGGTTGAAAGTTTATTAAACATGCTACGCCTTTCTGGCGAGAAGAACGCCCTCTATGAAAGGATCAATTGCTCCGTCTAGGACGCTGCTTACATTTCCTGTTTCAAGATTTATCCTGTGATCCTTGATCATCTGGTATGGATGCAGAACGTATGACCTTATCTGGCTGCCCCAGGCTATCTCTTCCTTGCCGTCATGCATCTCCTGCAGTTTGTCATCCTGTTTCTGTTTCTCGACCTGGTAGAGGCGCGATTTTAAAACAGTCATTGCCATTTCCTTGTTCCTGTGCTGGGACCTTTCCTGCTGGCACTGAACGACTATGCCTGTCGGCATGTGGGTAATCCTGACTGCGCTGCTTGTTTTGTTTACATGCTGCCCACCTGCACCGCTCGCCCTGAAGACATCTACCCTTAGATCCTTTTCATCGATATCTATGGCTATTTCGTTGTCCAGCTCGGGATATATAAAGACGGAAGCAAAGGAGGTGTGCCTCTTCCCGTTCGCATTAAAGGGTGAAATTCTTACAAGGCGATGGACCCCTTTTTCGGTTTTTAAATATCCGTAAGCATATTCACCCTCCACCGTAAAGGTTGCGCTTTTGATTCCGGCCTCGTCCCCGGGCTGAAAATCAATAAGGGTAAATTTGAATCCCTTCCTTTCGACCCATCTTGCATACATTCTGAACAGTATTTCAGCCCAGTCCTGCGCTTCGGTTCCGCCGGCGCCTGCGTTTATCGAAACAATGGCATTGTTCTGGTCGTCCTCTCCGTCGAGCATGAGATCGAGGGAGGTTTTTTTGATTTTATCTCTTATGTCCTGGAGCTGGCGGGATACTTCTTGAATGACAGCCGAATCGGACTCTTCCACAGCCAGATTAAACATGATTTCGCTTTCTTCAAAATCTGTGGCAAGCTTATTGAAACTGGCTATCTTGCTTGAAAGAAGACTTCTTTCTTTAAGAAGCGGTGTCGCTTTCTCATGGCTTTCC
>JAHJJB010000156.1 GCA_018823005.1 Pseudomonadota bacterium
ATGAGTATAGTAAACACAATCTAACATATTAACATCAATAAGAAAAATCGATTTTGTTACGTATAGCTTCCTGAAATCAAGCATATGGCAATTCTGACAGAGATCCACCTTTTCAAGCGGTAATATAAAGCGTTCGATAATTTTATTGAGGATTCATCATTGGCAAAAATATTATTGCAGGATCACGTTCTATTGAGGTATAGTTTCTTCAGACATAAAAAGAAGAACTGATCGGCCTTATGGTACAATATTTATGAAATATAGAAAAACATTTAAAATATTAGTTGCCTTGTTTCTGCTGCTGGCTGTTTTCACAAACAGTTCAATGGCCGGAGCCTGTTTTTGCGGACAGGCCTGCCTGCATGTTCTTCAACCTAAAGCAAAAACAAAGGCAAAAATCCTGTTTCATATGCTTTGCCCGGGTTATATTTGTAAGAGCTGTGATTTGGAAAATGGCCAAACGCTTAAAGCGGCCAACGCTTCGATTCATAAGCTTGATATGAAAATCCACCATAATGCATTTATCCTATCTACCATCCACAATTATTCTCCCGATTATCAGATCTTTAAGGATTTTGAGTCATTTTGTACCTGCAGATTAATCCCATCATCACCTATCTACCTGCAAAACCTCTCTATTCTCTGTTGATATTTTAAACATATCTGCCTGCAACAATACGGAATATTGTTTTTTTAAGTTGCACCTGTATGCATCTAAAAATAGTTAATGGATTTGGTTTATATGGAGGGCTACAGTATGAACAGAATACATAAATTGCTTGTGTTTTTGTTGACATTTTTACTGACTGCAAACGGGGTCTTTTATACCGCTTTTGCTGATCACGATGACCATGAAGAAAAAAGCCGGCATAAAAAAAAGGAGCGAAAACACTCTGAACATAATGATAACCGCAATCCAACAATAGTGAATAATTCAACGTACACGGAAAATTGCGGTGCTTGTCATTTTGCTTATCAACCGGGATTATTACCTTCCGGTTCCTGGGCTAAAATTCTTGCTGACCTTGCAGACCACTTTGGAGAGGCAATCGAACTTGATCCGGAGGCACAGAAGATAATCGCTGAATATCTTAAGGCCAATGCAGCAGACTATTCCTCTACCAGACTATCTGCAAAGATTATGAAAAGCATCGGAAATAAAACCCCACAACGGATCACCGAGATCCCCATATTTCAGCAAAAGCACCGTGAAATAAGCCAGGATGTGATAAAACGAGAATCGATAGGTTCATTATCCAACTGTTCAGCCTGCCACACGACCGCTGAAAAAGGAATCTATGACGACGATAACGTCGAAATTCCAAAATAAAAGATTTAAAGGAATCAAAAAACTCACAATATCGGACTTAGCCCCATCTTGATGAGAAACGGGAAATGAAAAAAAATATTTACAAATTGGGTGAATACAAAATCATTGAATCCGATACAGGTGATTTGAGATGGGAAGCCCATTTTGGATTGTGTGCGTTTCAAGAAGGAAGGTGCTTCAAGAAAGGTGCGATCCTGTTCATCGGACCGGCTGAAAGCCAGGGCGACGGCTTTTTTAAATCAGAGTTTATTGATCATCTTAAACCACTCCAGGCGTGGTTGATGACGAAATATTATTGCAGAGGTCTTGAGGTATACCATTGCAAAACAGGCAAAAGAGTTGCGAAAGAAGAAATGCTGTTGTGGATGCTCGATAGAAATATCAATGAAGGAAACTGGATTTATTCAGAAAAACCTGTACAGTTTCCAAATAATATCTCCACCAGAATTGAAACAGGAAATATTGCTTTCAGGCTTCAACAATATGAAATAATAAAAAAAACAACTGGTCAATTTGTTTGGAAAATAAATACAGGACCGAACACTGTCAGCAGTGGTAATTGCATTATCTTGGAAGACATTTTATTTATAGTGCCAGGGCAAAATGAGCAAACCAATTTGATCAAACAACAATTTCTTGCGAATTTAAAACAACTGTCTGAGTGGAATCAAACGAAATATTACTGCCATAGGCTTTCACTCCATGATTGCAAAACCGGAAACATAATACAGAAAGAAGGGGAAAGATTGCCTGGTGATAGAAGGGAAATGGAAAAATTTGATATCGGGAATGGATACAAAAACACCGCTGAATTTAAGATTCCTGACGGCAAACAGCGGGGAATATTTTCCGTAAGAATATTTCCGATTTTGGATTCGCTTGCTAACCTCTCAACAAGCAGTGGAGATCATGCTCGCTTTTTCCGGTTCAAATTCATAAAATCGTATATTTCGAAAATCATCGCTATTTTTCGTACTTCCGGCATCTGGAAACGTATAACCTATACTGTCGCACTTATTTTTGTGATAATCTCCTTACTTTTTGCTTTTTTGATCGGCTTCCGGAAAGAGCACGATGAAAAGAGGCATTACAAAAAGGGAGAGCACACTTCAAGCCATCACAGAGATTGATTAATCTGGATCTGATCTACTATTATCTTCACAGATTGAGACTGATCGGCAAAGGTTTATACTGAGAGAAAATACAATTTTAGATGAAGGGTATCTATGATAATGTACATTGCACAAGAAAGTCCGCGAGTTAACGCCGAGATCGCTAAAAAGGGCCATTTCCGGATTGAAACTGACTGAGGTGAATCTACGGTGAAAAGTGCAATTATCATTCTGGCAGTCGGGTTCTTATTGTTCGAGTTTATGGAACATGTGGTCATTCCTCTCATCTGGTCCATTAAAGACCGGAAGAAAAGATCCGTCTGCGGAGTGACGGGTATGTTAGGAAAAACAGGTGAAATTAAATACTGGAAAGAATCTGAAGGGAAGATTTTTGTCAATGGAGAATTGTGGCGAGCTGTCAGCGATTTTCCACTGTCGGCAGGGGATAGAGTAGTTATACAAAAGGTGGATGGACTCACGGTGAATGTTATACCTTTCAAGGAAAGAGACGTGTAAGAGTTCCAAAAGTTTATAAATACCAGTTAGTTCGCGAGAGGGCAAGTATCCTTCCTTGTACTACAAAGCCAGCAAACCTCGAACAAAATGCATGACTTCAAATGGTAAGCAGGATCTGATGGCCTACTTTCGATTTGACATCTTAATAAATATCAGATAGATTTTAGATAGTTAAATAGGACTCGTATAAATTTTATCCCCGTCTTTCTATCCAGCAACAGCATTTGTCATTACAGAGGGGTATCAGGTGAAAGATCAATCCACAACAGAACAAGAACTTCTAAAAGAGATATCCTCTCTAAAGAAGAGAATATATGATCTGGAACATGCGGAAATAGATCGCAAGCTGGCTCAAGAAGCCCTGCAGGAGAGCGAGACCAAGCTACAGGCAATCTTCGACACAGTTGGGACAGGTATTCTCATCATTGACAGAGACACTCAGGTTATTATTGAAGCAAATCAGACTGCCATAGAAATGACCGGACTGAGCAAAGAGAGGATTGTAGGTCAGATATGTCACTCATTGGTTTGTCCTGCCCAAGCAGGCAAATGTCCGGTCAAAGATCTCGGCCAAATTGTTGATCATTCTGAACGTATGCTCATCCATGCTGATGGACACCTTAAAGATATCCTGAAAACCGTTTATCCTATTACCATCAAGGGAAAAGATTATTATATTGAAAGTTTTATCGATATTTCTGACCGCAAGCATGCAGAGGAGGCGCTGAGGGAGAGCGAAGATCGTTTCCGGCAGCTCTTCGACAATATGGCAGACGGTGTAGCTATCTACCAGGCAATTGACGATGGTGATGATTTCATTTTTGTGGATATTAACAGAAAGGGACAACTATCAAGTGCTATAAGCCGCAGTGACGCCATTGGCAAGCGCATAACAGAAGCCTTTCCCGCTGTGGAAAAGATTGGGCTGCTGGACGTATTCCGTAA
>JAHJJB010000157.1 GCA_018823005.1 Pseudomonadota bacterium
AGGAACTCATTCAATAATTCTACCAGCTCTTTAGCGGAGAGTGTTTCAGAAATTCCTGTAAAGCCCTGGACGTCTGAAAAAAATGCGGTAATGTCACGCTCCTGACCGCCTAGATTGAGCTTTTCAGGAGAATCGATAAGCTGTTTTACCACTGATGGGGCAAGATATGTGGAAAAAGCATCCCGGATGAATTTCTTCTGTTTTGATTCAGCTATGTATCTGTATAAGGTAATGCTCACGTAAACAAGAATCATTACGGAAAGAGGATATATCAGGTTTAATATCCAGCCCTTTCCGTAAAAAAGCAAAAAACAGAGAAGAATATATCCGAAGAACTGAGAAATAAAAAAAGCTGTTCCGGCAACTATGCCGGTTCTTGGAATTGCGATTCCAAGCATAAGGCCCGCAATAATTATTGCAAAAATATCGAACAGGTAAGTCCAGCTTGGATAATAAATGAAGTCTTTGGATAGAAAGCTGTCAACGACATTGGCATGAATTTCAAGACCTGGAAAAACATTCGAAAAAGGTGTTACCCTAAGATCGTATATTCCTACTGCTGTTGCACCTACTAAAACAATCTTGTTTCTGATAAGATTGATATCCGCAGTTCCTTTTAATATATCTGTAACAGGAATGTGAGGAAAGGTTTCTGCCGGCCCCCTGTAGTTTATTATGATCCGCCCGATTTCATCAACAGGTATTGAAAGATCCCCTATGTTAATTTCATCAATACCGTATTCGTGAATCTTTATGGAAGGTTGTTTGTCAAGAAAAGCGCTGATGGCAACAACAGACAGCGGAGCATATAAAGATTCTCTGCATTTAAGAACGGCAGGAAGCCACCTTACAACTCCGTCTTCATCAGGAAACATGTTGAAGTATCCTGAATAGCCTGTTGCTTCCGAAATTGCCTTTATATTTGACTGGGGGAATGCCATCTCTATAAGAGGGGCTTTTTTTGCCGCTTCGGATGAATAGGAGACTGACTTGTATTCAGAACCCTTAGCATTTTCGAGGTGTGCCTGAAATTCTTTTTCCTCAATATGCCCGGCGGAAGAGATATCGGCATGAAGAAAATAGCCGAGAACGACTTTTGCTTTTGAATTAATTATTGCATTGGCAAGGAGCCGGTCATTGTCCGTCTGAAATTTCAGATCTTCAAGATATTTTGTTAATGCAGGATTCGATTTATCGAGAAAACGAATTTTCTTTTGAATATCTTCTATTGTTTTTACAGTGCTTTTTTCGTCCGCTTCAAGAAAACCTATATCAAAACCTATTACCTTTGCGCCTGCATCAGAAAGCTTATTAATAAGATCTGCCATTTTTGATCTGGGCCATATCCATTTCCCTTCTTTGGCGACGCTTTTTTCATCAATTACAGCAAGAACAACCTTTGAAGTAGTTGGGATATTGCCCCTTGATTTGAATCTGAGATCGAGAGTTTTTAATTCAACAAGATTGAGGAAAGGGATGCCGATTATGTAACACAAAACCATAATTATAATGGCTATGATGGAGATGTTGATGGGATTAAACTTTAGTCTGTTATTTAGAATAGAAAGCATAAGTAAACCAATTGAGGCTCAGCTGTTTATCATTCAAAGAAATATAAAGTAATTTAACAATATTTTACTGTTTTAAAAAAGTCAACAAGTAAGGATAGTTGAGTTTATTCGGCATGAACTTGACTATTCTTCCCGGTAATTGTAAAAGTGACATATCTTTTAATGCATATCGGTTAAGGAGAAATATATGTCACACCATGATCATGATCACCATAATGACAATCACGAAACAAGCGCCACCATTCCCTTTGATAAAAAAATGGTAAAGTTATTGGAGCACTGGATTAAACATAACGTTGACCATGCTGAAACATACAGAGAATGGGCTATAAGAGCAAAAGATAATGATATGGAAAAGGTGCCCGTCCTTCTTGATGAAGTGGCAGAAAGAACTTTAGAGATAAACATCATATTTAAAGAAGTTCTGGGTTTGATATCGAAATAATACCTGACTGCTTCAAAAAAAGCCATCATATCCACCGGGCTGATTGTGCTCCATCCTTTATCTTATAGCTGCAATTAAAATATTATATAT
>JAHJJB010000158.1 GCA_018823005.1 Pseudomonadota bacterium
CAGTATCCTTTCAGTAATATATCCCGGCTCTTCAATAATCATGTGTCAGTTTCTTCCTTTTAATTCCTTATTGAGACCATCGCATAACATCTTATCGAGGGCCATGCCGGAGCATTCAATTCTGTAATTTCACTACTTCAGCTTGCGTAAACGCACCTCGGTTGCCGCAGCATCCTTCATTAAATTTACAATCCCGGAAGTGTCTGTATCCCCGAAATGATACGGATAGAGAATTTTCGGTTTAAACGCCTTTGCCGCGTCCGCTACCATTTCCGGTGTCATCGTGTAGGGAAGATTCATGGGGAGAAAAGCCACATCGATTTTCTCAAGGCTTTTCATTTCAGGGATATTTTCGGTATCTCCGGCAATATAAACTCTCTTGTCTCCGAATGTAATTATATATCCGTTTCCTGCCCCCTTTCCATGGAAAGGAACTCCCGGAGCGCGCATATGGACGATGTTATATGCGGGAACGGCTTCAACCTGCAATCCGTCAGTGGTCTTTCTGTCTCCATTCTTTAATACAATTCCACCACCGACCTTGGCAGCGCAGGCTTCAGTCATCATCAGGATTGTGGCATCTTTTCGGATAGTTTCTATAGTCTTAGTATCAAGATGGTCGGAATGTTCATGGGTTACAAGTATTATGTCTGCTTTCGGCAACTTTGAATAATCCGCATGCTGACCCACCGGATCAATATGGATAACCTTACCTCCAAATTTAAACATTAATGTTCCATGTCCGATAAAAGTTATCTTAAGATCTCCTGCTGCTGTTTTAAAAATATCCGATTCAAAGCTTTCCTGAGCAAAAGCGGAAAAAGAGCAAAAGAATACAAACATAAATACCAATAATAACTGGGTTTTCATCATGCACCCCCCTGAATGAGTTAAGCTCCTATATTATGAAGGGCGGGGTTTTTCGGTGGCTTTTTCCCAGTCCTCAATCTTGTGTTCTTTTTCAACTTCCTCCCACCCTGTTATCATTGCCCGGATGTGCGCGAAAACAGTATGTCCGGTGGTGGTCATATAGATGTGAATGATAAGAAACTGGAGTATGGCAAACGCTCCTGCCATATGAATCAACGACATAACCTCAAGAGGAATAAATGAAAGACCCCATCCTGACCAGGAATTATAACTCCAGTAGAGAAATCCGGAAAGCATCTGAACGGGAAGCAGCAATGCCGCAAGGCTCAGATAAGTGAGACGCTGCAACGGATTGTGTTTGGCGTCTTTGCGTTTCGGAACAGGATGGGATTCTCCCTTGAAGATGCCATAGCTGTAGTAACGGATCACAACAAGCATCTTTTTTGTCGTGGGAATATACTGTCGCCATTCTCCTGTTGTAAAAATCCAGAAAACAAAAAAAGCGAAACCGATCAGCCACGTCAGGCCTGCGAAACTGTGCACTTCAACTGCGGTTCTGAAACCGAGAATCTTCCATACGCCATAAACTTCGAATCCGGTGGCCAAAAGCAGAATGATAAGGACGGCCTGAAACCAGTGCCAAAACCTTTCATACCGGGAATAGAGATAGATAAGTTTCATGTTTATAACGGACATTATTTATTCTCCTTTTTCCCGTTTCTTGCCACAAAAACACGGCCAAGACCATGGATTGTTACGCCGATCAGAGATCCAATAACAGCAAGCCATCCGAGGGTGTTGAGCCACCTGTTCCTGTCGCGTCCCGGCATGTAAAAACCGGCTAGATTGGCCAGCCTTCCATCGTCTCTTCTGTGGCATTCGCTGCATTTAACAGCATTCTCTTTGGGAGCCACCATGTGCGTCGTGGGGAAAACATAGCTGGTTTCCACGAAGTCGAACTCTCCAGAAAAGGGAAGGCCTAATGCATGCTGCCCTTTAGACAGCGCCGACGGCCAGTCAATGGTTGTCCAGTAACCGTCGTTTCCTGAAAGTACCGGAGCGAGAAGCGTTTTGTTCACCTTGTCGTAAGGCTGGCTGCCTTTATGAACCTTGAACGGGAAGATCCGGCTGTTTTTGTCATCCCTGCTGCCTGCCGGGCGGCTGACCGCGACTCTCTTTGACGGATCTATAGTGTCTTTCGTGGTCACATCATCTATAGAGCCGTTAAACCAGAAATATGCCGGTTTGATGTTTTTCTCCCACTTCATTTCACCTTTTATACTCAGGTAGTCTTCTTTTCCATAAGCACCGACGGTTTTGAAAGGTTTCCCATCTTTAAGTTTGCCGGCCTTTGACCAGTCCCAGGACATTTTTGTGGGATTGACACGGGCGAACGTCGGAATGTGGCAGCTCTGACAGGCCACTTTGTCCGTATGGTCGTTCGGCTTCGATCCGGCTTTGTGTGGTGTAGCGGTGTGACACGATTCACAGGTGATTTTAGCTATAAGGTCGTCCTCAACAAGACTCTTTCTGTGAGTGGCAGCAGGAGCCGTATAAATCCGTCCGGCAATTCTGTGGAGTGAGGTGGTATGGCACCTGGTACAACTGAAGTCCTGACCATCTGTTCCCATGTGGACATCCAGTGCCTTGTTCGGCTTTGCCAGAGAAGAGTCGAGATCTCCATGCTTTACACCGTCCCCGCCTCCGCCGTAGAAATGGCATGATCCGCAGTTCTTGCGCCCCGGACGCCCGACACTCTGAACAGCCGCCTGGACATTGGCTCGTATCTCCTTTGCTATCTCCGCTTCTTCGGGGTCCTTTGAATCTGCAAATTCCTTGAGATCCTGAAAGGATTCTTCCCAGTTGATATCCTTCTGCCCGTGACAGACAAGACAGTTTATGGATTCCACCGATTTATTCCATCCGGGATGGCATGAGAGACACCCTTTATCCTGCATCTTATTGCTCGAGATGCAGAAATTGTTTACTGAATAACCGGCCTTACCCCTTATATTGTCATCCGCTTTCCATGTCCAGTGGATGGTCTGGTGAAACTGGGCTTCCGCCTCTGTATGACAGGACTGACATGCTTTAGTGATTTCAGGACCTGACTTGAAAGGTTTATTCAGGGCCGGAAGACGGGAATGATCGACCGTGATCCCGGGTCTCTTTGTTTTCGTAGCCTGCCGGGCCATCTCACGCCCTGGCGCCGTGGATGATTCATCAGCCGCAAAAGCTGCCGTATCGGAAAAAAGCAGGATGCATGTCCCGGCAAGGATCAGCCACCGCGTTAAATGTCGCCTCATCACTATTTTCATATCAGGCTCCGTCAGCATGTGTCTGAACGAAAAATCCGAAAATTTCTTCCCTTGTAGAATTATAAAAAAGAGGGATCCATTAGAAAATCCGGTGCGTTTCGCTCAGACAATGTTTATAAAAAATGAGCAGGATTACATCTCTTGTTGATTTATCTATTACCAGTTTTATTTAGGTTTGGCAATTTCAAACGATCCGTCTTTTTTAAAGGTCA
>JAHJJB010000159.1 GCA_018823005.1 Pseudomonadota bacterium
ATCAATAACATATCCTGCAAATAAAAACATTTTTTTAAATCAGAAGGAGCCTGAATTTGGATTATTTTCATATTATCTGCAAGCTGTAATGATTTATTACATAACATCTGATCAAGAGCCAGCCACAATATGGCTGATATTAGTTTTTAAAAACTCTTATGACCAAGTTATAAATGATTATTAAATTCAGCCCGTCACATAGTCAATATAAAAGATATTCGAGAATAAAGACCAACTCTTTTCTACTCGTTTTATTTTTTTAAAGAATTTATGATATTTTCAGATATCAAAACAGAGCGTACAAAAGAAGCTGCTGATTTAACTTTGCTTATAATATCCGTAAGTTGGAAAGGAAACGATATGCCACGAATGGCTAAAATACCAAAACAATTACATCCGGAAAGATAGAAGAGAATAACCCAGGGGGAAAATAATCCGGAATGAAAAGTGTACGGGAAACAAACGCTACAGAATAAAAGCCGGGTGAAGGAATGTGCCTTCATCCGGCTTTTATTAAATACAAGAGGTTATTTTATATCGGCGTGATATTCCTGCAAAGAGCGAACCTTGGGATTTTCTTCAAGGCGTGCTGCTATTCCTTTTGCTGCTGCAATGGCCGCTGCAGTAGTCGAGATGTAAGGCACCTTGTACTTAATGGCCGCCTTTCTGATATCAGAACTGTCTTCCGCACTCTTTCTACCGCTCGGAGTATTTATTAAGAGGCTGATTCTGCCGGTTTTTACGGCATCCATAAGGTCAGGCCTTCCAAAGCCTAATTTGGACACAAGGGTTGTTTCTATCCCTTTTTCTTTGAGAAACTCATGCGTTCCCTTTGTAGCCATAACTTCAAATCCGAGGTCCCTGAACAGCCTGACCGGTTCAAGAGAAGCAGCTTTGTCCCTGTCGGCTATAGTAAACAACACGCTTCCCTCGAGAGGAAGCGTGACTTGAGCGGCCTCCTGAGCCTTGTAAAAAGCCCTTCCATATGATGTTGAGAGTCCAAGCACTTCACCCGTTGAACGCATCTCCGGCCCCAATACGGGATCAACCTCATGGAACATGTTAAAAGGAAACACCGCCTCCTTAATACCGTAATGAGGAATGGAACGCTGTTTAAGGTTAAGCTCCGCAAGGGTTTTACCGAGAACAACCTGGGTTGCCAGCCTTGCCATTGAAATATTGCAAACCTTTGAAACTATAGGCACTGTACGGGAGGCTCTCGGATTTGCTTCAAGAACATAAACTGTATTTTCGAAAATGGCATACTGGATATTCATGAGGCCAACTACGTGAAGAGTTACTGCTATTTTTTTTGTATATTCACTTATAGTTTCAATATGCTTTGGCGGAATACTTACCGGAGGAATCACACATGCAGAATCACCTGAATGGATACCGGCAAGCTCAATATGCTCCATAACAGCCGGAACGAACGCATTTGTTCCGTCCGCAATAGCATCGGCTTCCGCTTCGATCGCATTGTCAAGGAACTTATCAATCAAAACAGGCCTTTCAACAGAAATGTCTACCGCGGCTTTCAAGTAGCGCCGCAGCATATCCTCGTTCTGGACAATTTCCATTCCACGGCCGCCTAGGACATATGAAGGACGGACCATCAGGGGATACCCTATCTTGTCTGCAATTTCTTTTGCCTCTTTCATGTTTATCGCCATACCCGATTCTGGCTGTGGTATTCCAAGCTCACGCATCACCCTCCTGAACTGATCCCGGTCCTCCGCGAAATCGATGGTTTCCGGAGAAGTTCCGAGAATCTTCACACCGGCCTCTTCAAGCTCTTTTGCAATATTAAGGGGGGTCTGGCCTCCGAACTGGACAATCATTCCTTCAGGTTTTTCCTTCTCATATATGCTTAATACATCCTCCACGGTAAGCGGTTCAAAATACAATTTATCAGATGTATCATAGTCGGTTGATACTGTTTCGGGATTGCAGTTGACCATGATTGATTCAAATCCGGCATCCCTGATAGCTAACGCTGCATGAACACAACAATAATCAAATTCAATCCCCTGGCCTATCCGGTTGGGACCTCCGCCAAGAACCATGATTTTTTTCCGTCCACTTACGCTTACTTTGTCAGGTGCGTTGTATGTGGAGTAATAATAAGCCGCGTTTTCAACTCCGCTGACCGGCACCGGCTCCCAGGCTTCAACAACACCGATTTTTTTCCGTTGTTCCCGGATCTTTTTTTCTGAAATGCCGAGTAATTTTGCAAGATACCGGTCGGCAAATCCATCTTTTTTTGCCTGAACAAGGAGCTCATCAGGAAGCTGACGTCCCTTATGTTTTAGTATCTTTTCCTCCAGCCTTACAAGCTCTTTCATCTGGCTGATAAACCATGGTTTTATATGTGTGATTTCGTACAACTGATCAATATCAGCTCCCTTTCGTAAGGCTTCATACATTATAAACTGGCGTTCACTGGTTGGAATCTGAAGCATGTTAATAAGTTTTTCGAGGGGCTGTTCATTAAAATCTTTGGCAAAACCAAGGCCGTACCTGTTTATTTCAAGGCTCCTTATTGCCTTCTGCATGGCCTCCTTATAGTTTTTTCCTATGCTCATTACTTCGCCAACAGCCTTCATCTGAGTTCCAAGCCGGTCTTCAGCACCTTCAAATTTTTCGAATGCCCACCGGGCAAACTTTATCACGACATAATCACCGGAAGGTGTGTACTTCTCAAGAGTTCCGTCCCGCCAGTAAGGGATCTCATCCAAGGTCAGACCTCCGGCAAGAAGCGATGATACTCTTGCAATAGGAAATCCTGTTGCCTTTGATGCCAACGCCGAAGAGCGTGAAGTGCGCGGATTAATTTCAATCACAACAACCCGGCCTGTCTTCGGATCATGAGCAAACTGGATGTTTGTGCCGCCTATGACCTCTATAGCTTCAACTATTGCATAAGAATATTCCTGCAGACGCTTTTGAAGTTCCGGGGCAATTG
>JAHJJB010000160.1 GCA_018823005.1 Pseudomonadota bacterium
GAGGGATGTCATTGTCATGCACTGTCTTCCCGCTCACAGAGAAGAAGAAATAAGCGAAGAGGTGCTTGAGGGGCCGAACTCAGTTGTGTGGGACCAGTCTGAAAACAAGCTTCACATGTCAAAAGCTATAATTGAAGCTTTAATCAGCGGGAAGGGCAGGCTGACTCGTTAGATTCGTTATGATATTTTTTATTGCGCCGCAAGGATTCAAGGGTCCAAGGGTTCAAGAATAAGAATGTATGCTGTTTTCGCTTGACCCCCTTGAACTCTTTGTAACTCAGAATATCGGCATCAGCCGATTATACTTAACTTAACGGGAGACATAAAGTGGTAGAGAAGGTAAAAAAAGTAGTTCTGGCATATTCAGGCGGACTTGATACGTCAGTTATACTCAAATGGCTTGTTGAAACATACAAATGTGAAGTTGTTACTTTTTCAGCAGATCTTGGACAGGAGGAGGAACTCGACTTCATTGAGGATAAGGCAAAGAGGACAGGGGCTGTAAAGGTATACATAGATGATCTCAGGGAGACATTTGTTAAAGATTATGTTTTTCCCGCCTTTCGTGCAAATGCTCTTTATGAAGGGCAGTACCTTCTCGGGACATCCCTTGCACGGCCGCTTATCGCAAAAAGGCAGATGGAGATTGCAAAGATTGAAGGAGCTGATGCGGTCAGCCACGGAGCGACAGGAAAGGGAAATGACCAGGTCAGATTTGAGCTGGCTTATTTTGCCCATGATCCCAACATCAGAATCATTGCTCCATGGCGCGAATGGGATCTCGGCTCAAGGACGTCACTCATGGAATTTGCAAGCAAACACGGGATACCTGTCCCAACGACCCAGGCTAAGCCGTACAGCTGTGACAGGAACCTTCTTCATATCAGTTATGAAGGAGGGGTTCTTGAAGATCCATGGAATGAACCGCCTGAAGATATGTTTACTATTTCAGTATCCCCGAAAAATGCGCCTGATAAATCTGAGATGATAGAAATTGAATTCAAAAAAGGGGATCCGGTTGCAATTAACGGAGAAAGCCTTTCGCCTGCAACGCTTTTGAAGGAACTCAACAGGCTGGGCGGGAGGCACGGAATCGGAAGAGTTGATCTCGTTGAAAACAGATTCGTGGGAATGAAATCGCGGGGAGTTTATGAAACCCCGGGTGGCACAATCCTGAGGGCCGCGCACATGGCTGTCGAGTCAATCACAATGGACAGGGAAGTAATGCACCTGAGGGATTCCCTTATTCCCAAATATGCAGAGCTTGTTTACTACGGTTTCTGGTTTTCTCCCGAAATGAGGCTTTTGCAGAAAATGATAGACGGGACTCAGGAATATGTATCAGGTTCGGTCCGGCTTGAGCTTTACAAGGGAAACTGCAGGATTCTCGGCCGGAAATCGGATGAATCTTTATACAGCCATGATTTTGCCACATTTGAAGGCGACAGAGTATACAGCCAGAAAGACGCCGAAGGCTTTATCAAACTGAATGCTTTGAGGTTGAGAATTCAAAGCTTAAAGAAGAGGGCGTTATTCTGATTTCAGATCAAATCGCTTGAAGGAAGATACAATTTAACAGAGGTTGCTTACATGGCAAAAAAACCTTGGGACGGCAGGTTCTCTCAGAAGACAGAAGGTATAGTCGAAGCTTTTACATCCTCCATAAACGTGGACAAAAGGCTTTATTCGCAGGATATCGCAGGGAGCATTGCCCATTGCCGCATGCTTGCCAAAACTTCCATTATTACGGAAGAGGAATCGTCTAAACTGGTTCAGGGCCTTCTGAAGATAAAGAAAGATATTGAAAGCGGCAGGTTTAAATATAATGACAGCCTTGAAGATATACATATGCATATCGAAGCAAGGCTTGCTGCTGATATTGGAAAAGTCGCCCTGAAGCTTCATACTGCAAGAAGCAGGAATGACCAGGTTGCCCTTGATATCAGGATGTATATGAGGGAAGAGGCACGGGAGATAATTGACGGACTGATTGATCTGAGAGAGATTCTGCTCGCTTTGGCCGGTAATCATACCGGCACCATAATGGCTGGTTATACACATCTTCAGAAAGCCCAGCCCGTTCTTTTTGCCCATCACCTGATGGCATATTACGAGATGTTTTCAAGAGATACTGAGAGAATGAGGGACTGTCTGAAGAGGATAAACGTGATGCCTTTGGGGAGCGCCGCTCTTGCCGGAACGACTTACCCCATTGACAGAGAATACACCGCCGGGCTGCTTGATTTTCCGAAAGTTTCGGCAAACAGCATTGATTCTGTCTCAGACAGGGATTTTATTATCGAATTTCTCGCTTCTGCATCCATATGCATGGTGCATTTCAGCAGGATTTCAGAAGAGCTGGTTCTCTGGTCTTCTTACGAGTTTAATTATATTGAACTTCCGGACGCTTTCGCAACTGGAAGCAGTATAATGCCCCAGAAAAAAAACCCTGACATTCCCGAGCTTGTGCGGGGAAAGACCGGCCGTGTCTTCGGGGCTCTTATTACACTTTTAGCAATAATGAAATCCCTGCCTCTGTCATATAACAGGGATATGCAGGAGGACAAACAGCCGGTTTTTGACGCCATCGATACGTTGAAAGCATGTATTGAAATCTACATAAAGATGCTTCCGAATCTGAAAATAAATAAAGATGTGATGCTGCAGGGAGCTTCATCCGGATTTTTAAATGCAACGGATATGGCCGATTATCTTGTAACAAAAGGAATGGCTTTCAGGGATGCCCACGACTGTGTCGGTAAGGCTGTCGGCTATGCCATCGGAAAACAAAAAGAGCTTCATGGACTCACCCTTGAGGAAATGAGAATATTTTCTCCGCTTTTCTCATCCGATGTGTTTGATGTGCTGACTCCAGCCAGCATGACAGAACGCAGAAAATCTTTCGGAGGGACGGCGCCTGAGAATGTTCTTCTGGCCATCAGGAAGGCAAAAAAGGATATTATCAGAGAGCGTCAAAAAAAAGCCGTCAAAGGATAACGAATTTGAATATGTTTATACATAAAAATCTTTTATGCAGAGCGTTAAAACACTCCCTGATTTTACAATTGACCTCGATTATGGTGGTTTCTGTCTGCCTGTTTGGTTGCGGTAAAAAGACGCCTCCGGTTCCTCCGCGCCAACCTGTAATCACTTCTGTAAAAGATTTGAGCTCAAATATTGATGGTGATATGGTAGTTTTGACCTGGACGCTTCCGGAAGAGAAGGAATATAAAAGCGCCGGAATAAAATATTTTGTTGTGCACAGGGCAAAACAGAAGATTCCGGATGGGGATTGCAGGAATTGTCCGGTCAATTTCAAGCCTGTTGCAGAGGTTTCGGCGGAGACAAAACTTCCGGTGAAAAAGATGAAATATGCAGAACCGCTTGAAAAAGGCTTCAAATATGTTTTTAAGATTATAGCCATCAGTAATACCGGAACAGAGAGCAGCGATTCAAATTTTATTGAAATCGTTTACTGAATATAAAAACATTACTGCAGGAGAGATATGAATCATTTTACATTTCGTGACAATGAACTTTATTGTGAGGAGATTCCTGTCAATAAGATCGCAGAAAAGGTAGGGACACCTTTATATATTTACAGTCATGCCACTTTAAAACGCCATTTTCACGCATTTGCCGATGCATTTAAAGGTATTGACAGCCTTATATGCTTTTCTGCAAAGGCCAATACAAATCTTGCAGTTTTGAAACTCTTTTCAGATCTTGGAGGAGGCCTTGATATCGTTTCCGGCGGTGAACTTTACAGGGGATTA
>JAHJJB010000004.1 GCA_018823005.1 Pseudomonadota bacterium
ACATATTATTAAAGAATATATCATTAAATATTCCGACTAATCCGCCGACGTAGTCGGCGGTGGGGTGTGGGGGCATGGCCCCACACCGATAACTCATCAACAATGTTGATGAGTTGACATATTTGTTATAGCCTACGATCGGAGGTGACCTGATGGAAGGCTATAGAAAATCATCCCATGCGATATATCGGTGTGAGTATCATTTTGTATGGATACCCAAATATCGATACCAGATATTAGTCAGGGATGTAAAGCCACAGCTAAAGGGCATATTGACAGAACTGTGTGAATGGCTTGATATAACGATAATAGAAGGTGCCATTTGTTCCGATCATGTCCACATGTACATTTCGATGTCGCCCAAGTATTCACCAGCGCAAGTAATGAAGTTGCTGAAGGGTAAAAGCGCGGAATACCTTCGTAAAGAGTTTCCAGAACTGAGCAAACGGTATTGGGGTATGCACATTTGGGCTCGAGGGTATTTTGTCAGCACAGTTGGCATCGATCGGGATGTAATAAAAGCCTATGTCAAAAAGCAAATAGAAACACAGATTCGAGAAGAGCAGTTTCGAATCTGGAGAGATGGCAGCGAATGACATTGTCAGGAGTTGCCGTCTTAAGAAAGCCACCGACAAGGTCGGCGGTAGTTTACTCTCAACGCTTTAGAAAATAAGCCGATCATACATGTCACCTACTACTAAATAGGCACAGCAGACAAAACAAATCAAAGATTTCCATTTAAAATAAGTAAAAAAGGCAGAGCCATTTCTGACCCTGCCTTTCTGCAATAAAATCTATTCTGTCTTTTCGTTATTTCTTAAACTTTCTCCGGGCTCCTACCAAACCGATCAGACCAAAACTGAGGAGGAGCAGCGATGCGGGCTCAGGAACGCCAACCACTTGTCCATTACGGACTTGAAAAATGTATTGGCCGGCAATACTGGAATTCAGCGATCCAGCGATCAAGGCGTTCGACCCGCCGTCTAATAAAGCACCGTTGGCGAGAGAACCGGGAAACTGATAGTACGCGCCAGCCCCGTTAGTCCATCCTGCCGAAGCCGAATCCCCTCCAAGACCTCCGCTACCGCTGCTGGCATCGCCGGTCTCCCACTGGATCTTGTCGTAGTTGAATTCAAAATCGAAATCCCCCGCTGCAATGTCAACGCGGTCGGTAATGATCAACTGGAAAGAATTGAGCTTGTCAGTATGGTACGAATAGTAACCGACATCGATCCAGTTGACGCCGAAAACATTACGTCCACCCAAGGTATTGGTTCCATAGGTAACGATATTGCCAGCCCGTGTATCCACATCGGCAAAGAAAGGCGCCAGCATTGCCATCGCTCCTCCGGTAATTGCCCAAGGGGTATAGGTATACAAGGGTCCCGTGAAGGTCACGTTACCGTTGTTGTTAACGTACAGATCATTCCAGCTATTTCCAAAGAAATTAAGATTGAATCCGACACCGACTAAAGCGGTCGACCCATCGTCATTACCCGGCAATACAGTTGTAAACAAGCCAGCATCATGAACAGCTCCTGCTTGCACCGAGGAAACAGGCACAACAAACAACAGTGAAGCTACAATTGCTGTCAGTGCAAAATTTCTAAGTGTTTTTAAGATTGTGTTCATATTCATAATTTTCCCTCCCTTTCTTTTTATCTTTATGTTGGGTATTTATTCATCAAATCTTTAGCAACTATAAAGCACAAATCATGCCATACGATTAACGTTCAAGATTAATAACATCGTAACTATGCATGATAATTAATGATTAAGAGAAATATAATCATGGAAGCATTCCAGCCGACTATCCTCGAATGCCAATAATTGTAAATATAATCGACAGTAAATGGTAGCATCTCTTTGCATATAATTCTAATATTTTACTTAACCTTATGTAATAATTTAATAAGATGATTTTTATGAGTTTGTAAAGATATCCGACACTAAAAGATGGATGAGGTGGTATATGGCCACTCGATCAACAATAACCATTTGAAATCTTGAATATTAATGGAGTGTAAGGAATTGTGTATAACAGGAAGATATATGTAACAAAAAATCAATTATGATTTGATGTTACCCCAAGTTTCAGTAACACGGAGGGTTAGAAATACATTTTTTATCTATCACAATCTTTTAATTTAACGAAGTTGTGTTTATTTTATAAATCTGTTCGGCGTTCAGGAATAAATTCGGGAAAGAATAAATGCAATGAAGCTCTCCGCAGCAAGTCCGCCCGGCGGATTTTCGGCGGGGAATGCGTTCGCTGTTTCGGTTCAATACTCATCTTTTCACAGGGAGCCGCTGACAACATGTAATCATTGTTGCCATTTCCTGGATAATTATGATATCGACGACATGTTCTGTGCTCGGGGAACATAAAATAAACAAAAACATTAAAGGAGAGAAGAAGTGGATGCAAACAGAGTGCTGTACTTAAGCCGGAAAGACGTGGAAACTCTGAATCTGCCGATGTCGGATATTATCGATGCGTTGAATAAAATGTTTCTCGAGAAGGGAGAAGGCCGGGTTGAAATGCCTCCCAAACCAGGAATCCACACTCGCACAAATGCGTTCATCCACGCGATGCCTGCATATATACCGAGCATGAATGCGGCAGGCGTAAAATGGATTTCCGGATATCCTGAAAATCAAAAGAAGAAGCTCCCATACATCAGCGGTCTGCTTATCCTTAACGACCCTGAAACCGGTCTGCCTATAGCGATAATGGACGCAACATGGATCACAGCAAAACGTACAGGCGCGGCAACCGCCATAGCTGCAAAATATCTTGCACGCAAGGAAAGTTCCTCCGTTGGTATCCTGGCCTGCGGAGTTCAGGGCAGAAATAATCTGGAAGCACTGGCATGCCTGTTCAAGATTGAAAAAGTCAAAGCATTCGATATTTATCCGGAAATAGCTCAGCGATTCGCTGAAGAGATGAGTCATGTTGTAAATGCCGACATTGAAGTCGTCAGGAGCCCTAGGGAAGCAGTGGTTGGTTTGGATTTGGTAGTTACAAGCGGTCCGATACTGGAAAACCCGTCCCCGGTTATAGAAAAGGACTGGCTTGCCGAGGGATCCTTTGCCTCTCCTGTAGATTTCGATTCATACTGGAAAGGCGAAGCTCTTGGACAAGCCGACAAGTTGGCTACCGATGATATAGACCAGATGGGGTACTATCGGAAAATCGGCTATTTCAAAAAGACACCACAGCCTTATGCCGATTTGGGAGAGATTGTTTCAGGCAGGAAACCCGGAAGAGAGAAAGCCGAAGAGCGTACGATCAGTATCAACCTCGGCATCGCCCTGGATGACATGGCAACAGCGATTCTGATATACAAGAAGGCCGGTGAACGGGGAATAGGAACCGAACTTCCCCTGTAACAGTGAAGGAATTAAAATGAAAAAAAACGGTTTTATCGGATACGGCAGCATGGGAAGCATGCTGATCAACGGGTTCCTGAAGTCGGGGGCTCTTGCATCCGGAGAGACTGTCGTTTCCAACCGAACCATGACGAAAATTGAAAACCTGGCTGTTGAATGGAAAGGCATTACCATCACAACCGACAACCGGAAAGTTGCGAGAGAATCCGACCTGTTATTCGTCTGTGTGAGGCCTCTGGATGTACTGCATGTGTTGGATGAAATAAAGGATGATCTGATTGACTCAACGCACCTTGTTTCTATTGCCGGGTGTGTTACGATAAACGACATCGAAAGCAGATTCCCGGGACAGGTGACGAAGGTCATCCCAAGCATAACTTCAGAAGTCAGGCAAGGAATATCATTGGTTTGCCATAGCCGGAAAGTGGCAAAGGTTAGAATGGAGCACCTTGAAAAACTGCTTGGTTCAATAAGCAGGGTCGTCAATGTCAGAGAAAATGATTTTGAGGTGGCAGCTGACTTTACAAGCTGTGCTCCGGGAATGATTGCCGCAATTTTTGATTGTTTTGTCAATGCTGGTCTTAAGCATAGTGAAATTCAGCCTGATGTTGCCCAGAGAATGGTCGTGTCAACTTTATTAGGTACCGCAAAACTCATGGCAGAAAAAGGGATTGGCTTTCCGGAATTGATAGGAAGAGTAGCAACCAAAGGTGGTATTACTGAAGAAGGCGTAAAGGTTATAAATAAACATCTTCCGGCAGCCTTTGACGAAGTTTTTTTCAAAACGTTATCCAAGCATGACCTTGTTAAAGAAATGATAAAGAAGCAGAGAATAATGGTTTCGTAAAAAGTCCAAATGTGCTCACTTAATGAGCTTTTTGGGGATTTCCCAAAAATCTCAAATCCGTTCGCATATGACTTTTTACGAGTCCATCAAGAGAATAACAGGCTGGTGGGCCGGAGGGAGATTTAATAATGTTTGAGATCCAGAACTACGCAAGTTTTGTGGCCGCAATTATAGTGTTCCAGTTAATCCCGGGGGCAGGCACACTCGTCATTCTCAACGCTACCGCGCGTAATGGCATTGGCGCCGGGCTCGGTTCGGTTTGGGGGACCCTGGTTGGTGACTTCGTATATATGGTTGCAGCCGTTGCCGGTCTGGCCGCGGTCATGAATGCCAATCCTTTTCTGTTTAAGGGGCTTCAATGGTTCGGAGCAGCATACATTTGCTGGATGGGCTTTCAACTGATGCGTACCCCTGTTGATAGCGGCGTGAACACCGAAGAACCGGTAAAAAGAGGTTCGGTATATTTTCGCCAGGCGTTCACTGTCAGTCTCACCAATCCCAAGGTAGTTCTGTTCTTCGTGGCGTTTTTTCCGCTTTTTCTGCGAGCTGATTCGTCGCCTGTAACGCTGGGCATAATGATGGCGCACGTTACCGTCATCAGCTTTATTTACCAGGCCGGACTAGTCTTTATCGGCAACGTGGTCGCACGCAGGCTCTCGGCTTTGCCATATGCGCGCAAATTAGCGACACGCTTCGCGGGCGTTGCTCTGATCGGTTTTGGGGTCAAGCTGGCGCTCGGGAACAGATAAGATGGTTTCTGGTTTCTGGTTTGTTGTCTCTGGTTTTTCTTTTTTAACCAGAAACCAGAAACTATAAACCGGAGACCTTCGTTTTTATAGCTTTCCATGAACTTGGGCAAAAGGGGGTGTTATTCAAAGGTCTCGTATCTATGCTTCACCCATATAGACCTTGCGCACCATTTCATTGGACTGCAGATTGGCTGCTGTATCGGCAAGGGCAATTTCTCCCGTCTGCAAAACGTATCCACGGCTGGCAACCTGCAGAGCGATCCGGGCGTTTTGTTCGACCAGAAGAATGGTCATGCCGGCGGCATGCATTTGCCTGATATTTTCAAAAATGCTGTCTACAAGCACCGGTGCAAGACCCATGGATGGTTCATCCAGAAAAAGAACCTTGGGATTGGACATCATGGCCCGTCCCATGGCCAGCATCTGTTGCTCCCCGCCGCTGAGAGTCCCGCCCAGCTGGCTGCGCCGCTCTTTCAAACGAGGAAATAAATCATACACTTTTATTAAATTGTTTTTATTAAGATGTTCATTCCTGACGGTAAAAGCTCCCATTTCCAGATTTTCCTGAACTGTCAGGCGGCCGAATATACGCCGTCCTTCAGGGACATGGATCATTCCCTTGGTTACGATCTGATGGGCCGGATATCTGGTCAGTTCATCTCCATCGAGCTTTACCGACCCGCTTCGGGGTTTTAAAATACCGCTCAAAGTTTTCAGCGTCGTGCTTTTTCCTGCGCCGTTCGCTCCGATCAGTGTAACGATCTCGCCCTCGTCGACATTAAGAGAGAGGTCTTTGAGCGCATGTATGTTTCCATAATAGACATGGATATTTTTAACTTCCAGCAACGCCATAACAGTAGGCACTCCTTTATCCCGGCATATTTAGAATTTTGAATATCTCCTATTCAGGCGGGGCATGGGTAATGGGTTTTGGCATTCCGCAAGAATACGATTCCGACTCCGCCAACGGCAGCAAATTCGCTCACATGAAACCAGAACAGCCCCAATGGATATCGCCCACGAAGCCATGATATCGTCTCTGCCTGTTTATCTTTGTTGATAATCAGGGGGCGTTGATATGTTTCCTTAAAAATTTCCTGCGGAATGCCAAAACCCATTACCCATGCCCCGCCCTTTAATCATAAACTATATGCAAATATATTATATTAATGTGCCTGGGCCGCACTCCCTTGCCCGAGATACGCTTCAATAACTTTTGGATTCCGCTTGATTTCATCCGGCGTGCCTTCGGCGAGTTTTTTACCGTAATCCAGAACAGTGATTATCTCTGAAATCCCCATTACGACCCGCATCTGATGCTCGATCAGCATGATCGTGATTCCCAGATCATCCCGCAGGCTTTGAATGAAGTCACACATAGCCTGTGTTTCTCCGGAATTCATGCCGGCCGTAGGTTCATCTAGGCACAATAATTTCGGTCTCGTAGCCAGGGCCCGCGCGATTTCAAGGCGTCTCTGATCGCCGTATGGAAGGTGTTTGGAAAGCATGTTGGCCTTCGTTTCCAGATTAACGAACTTGAGCAGGCGATTGGCTTCGTCTTCCGCCTCTTGTTCTTCCTTTTTGACGAAGGGAGTATTCAGAATAATACCAAGGTAACTCGATTTCAGGTGGGCGTGCATACCCACCAACACGTTTTCGATAGCTGTCAAATCGGGGAAAAGACGGATATTCTGATAGGTTCGGGCAATCCCCAGTCGAACGATACGATCAGGCATAAGGCCGACTAAGGAATGATTTTCAAGCAATATTTCACCGGCCTCGGGTTTATAAAAACCGGTGATACAGTTGAAAAACGTCGTCTTTCCTGCGCCGTTCGGACCTATGACGCTGTGAATGGTCTTTTCTTCGATTTCGATATCCAGACCATCAACGGCTACCAGGCCGCCAAAGCGTTTGGTTGTATTACGTGATGTTAATATTGGTGCCGTAACAAATTCTCCTTATTCTATAAACGCAATAAGCTCTGTTAAGCTAATCAGTTGCTTCTTTTGCATTCCCCTTATGCAGCTCTCTTTTATGAGCCTCCTCCGGCCATAGTCCTTCCGGCCGGATCAGCATCATGGCAACAAGGGCAATGCCATAAACCAGAAACCGGTATTCGGCGAATTCCCTTAATAGTTCAGGAAGGCCGATAAGAGCTGCCGCACCTACAATTACGCCCGGGATACTGCCAATTCCACCAAAAATAATCAGACAGACAATATTGATGGAGACCATGATGTTGAAACTGTGGGGATAAATTGAACCTATCTTGCTCCCGAAGATGACGCCGCTTAATGCGGCGAATCCAGCGCCTGTGCCAAAAGCCAGCAGCTTATTTGATACAAGGTTGATCCCCATCGCCTGGGCAACATCTTCATCCTCGCGCATGGCTTTCCAGGCTCTCCCTATTCGCGAATCTTTCAGCCGCCAGGAAACAAAAATCACCAGCAGGCACCCGGCAACAATGAGATAATAGATTTCCTGCGGTCCCTTAAATACAAAACCAAGAATCTGCGGTTTGGCAATTTTACCAATACCCTGGGATCCGCCCAGAAAGGGACGCAAAGCATCTGAAAGAACCAGAAGACGAATGATTTCACCAAAGCCCATGGTGGCAATGGCCAGATAATCACCACGCATTTTGAGAACTGGAACGCCGAGAAGCACTCCGGCTAAAATGCCAAAAAAGATAGCAAAGGGAATTGCTGCCCAGAGAGACCAATTCAAATTCATTATTTCCGGAGATGTGATCAATGCGGTAACATAGGCTCCTATTGCAAAGAAAGCCACATAGCCCAGATCCAGCAGACCCGCGTACCCGACGACGATATTCAGGCCAAGTCCCAAGAGCACATAAAGGCCGATAATGGTCAGGACTTCACTCATAAAGAGACCCAGGCGCCATGGCGCAACCAGAATAACGGCTAAAAGAATAATGATTCCGACCGTTCTCCATGTCAATTGCTGTTTCTTCGGCAAACCCTGCCAGCCTTGCCTGATTGCGGCTCCTTTAATTGACCATGATATGATTACGAGGGCAATGATAATGAAAATTACAAAGGCGCCTTTCATGGTAAG
>JAHJJB010000161.1 GCA_018823005.1 Pseudomonadota bacterium
CTTATCTTTGCTATTATGATCGGAAGAGTCCAGATTACATCTGAATATTATCCTGCTTTCATAGCAAGCTTCAGGCTGGCATTGCTGATTTTCGCTGTTCTGTGCACCGGCGGGATATTTCTCTCGCTTTCAAGGGGAAAACTACATTAAATCAAATAATAAAAAGGAGACATTCGCTATGAAAAAGATTATCAGGTTAATGCTGTTTTTTTCTCTGTTTTTTTTCCTTTCACTCGGCATCGCATTTGCGAGCAAGTCCTCTGTATCATTAACAGCCCCCGAATCAGTTCCAAAAGGCACCGAAGTTACCATCAGTGTGAATGTAACACATAGCGGCAATAACATGTTCCATTACACCAACTGGGTTTATATAAAAGTAAACGGGAAAGAGATAGCAAGGTGGGATTTCACAATGACAAATACGCCTGGATCGGAAAATTTCACAAGAGAAATAAAATATACGGTAAATGAGTCTGTTCAGATAGAAGCTGAAGCAAACTGCAATATTCACGGAAGCGCCGGGATTGCAAAAGCGGGTATTTCTGTAAAATAATAATAAAGGGTTCAAGGGGGCCGAGGATTCAAGGTTACTTGAACAATGAACCAGGAATCCATGGTATTTTGATTCGTTTTGAAATGATCCTATTACTGTTTAAGGAGATATGGTTATATGACTATCGGAGGCGTTTCAATAATCCTGATCGGAGGTCTGGTTAATCTGATTTTGCTTTTATTTCAGCTTCTTTCCGGCCTTCATTATATCAAAGTGCCCTTTGGAGTGCACAAAAAAACAGGCATTCTCCTAGTGTTTTGCGCGCTAATCCATGGCATATTGGGCTTTATTGCCCAGAGCTGAACAGGAACAGCATTTATTCATGGCGAAGTGCTTCGATAGGATCAAGCAATGCGGCCTTTCTTGCTGGAAAGAACCCGAAAACTACACCCACCGCAGCAGAAAATACAAATGCAATTATAATTATTCCGATGTTGAGAATAAGAGGTACCTTCAGGGCGCTTGCTCCGGCTGCGGCAGCCGCAATTCCGAGTATTATTCCAATTATACCCCCGAAGCATGAAAGAACAACCGCCTCGATAAGGAACTGCATCAGAACCTGTTTTTCCATTGCTCCTATGGCAAGCCGTATACCTATTTCCCTTGTCCTTTCTGTAACCGAGACAAGCATGATGTTCATTATGCCAATCCCGCCGACCAGCAGGCTGACCGCAGCTACAGCTCCGAGAAGCCCTGTTAGCAGGCGTGTTGTTCCGGTCAATGTTTTGACAATTTCCTGCATATCCCTGACATTAAAGTCGTCGTCTTCTTTTTTCCCGAGATGTCGCCGTTCACGCAACAGCCGTTCTATATCCTCCTTCACCCTTTCGGTGGAAATACCGTCTTTTGCCGATACTGAAATCGAAAAAATATCATTCTTGCCCACAATACGCCGCTGCACCGTACGCAAGGGCATCAGCACAAAATCATCCTGATCCGTTCCGAAGCCTGACTGCCCTTTCGATTTAAGCTCGCCTATTACCTGACATGAAATTTTTTCGAGCCGGATTGTTCGGCCCACCGGATCCTGTTCCCCGAAAAGCTGTTTACGGATTGTAGCGCCTATGATGCATACAGCCGCCCCTGACCTCAATTCCCCGTCGGTAAACTGGCGCCCCCCGGATAGCGCCCAATTCCTCACCTGCAGAAAGCTATTGGTGCTGCCCGTAATATTCGTAGACCAGTTTTCGTTTCCATAGATAGCCTGCACCGATTTTCCGGTAATAGGTGCCACCCCCGCCAGCCCGCCAATATCTCTTTCAATGGCTTCCGCATCTGCAATTTTAAACATCGGAGCGCCCGACCGGGTTCCGCCGGGTCCACGGAAGCTCTGACCGGGCCTCACATCAAGCATATTACTTCCGAGGCTCGATATCTCGGAGGCTACCTGTCTCGTTGCTCCGTCACCGACAGTCACCATAGTTATTACGGCAGCAACTCCGATAACAATGCCCAGGATCGTAAGAGATGACCGCATGACATTGCGTCGAATTTCGCGCATTGCTATAAAAATCGTTTCAAGAAACATTATTCGGCCCCCCCGTTTTTCTCCTCTTTATCAATAATTCCATCCATGAAGCGGACAATCCTTCTCGCATATGCCGCCATGACAGCATCATGGGTCACCATAACTATGGTAATGCCGAGGTCACGGTTGAAAACGGTCATAAGCTCCATGATTTCACGGCTCCGGGCCGAATCGAGATTTCCTGTCGGTTCATCAGCAAACAGCACTTCAGGGGATGCAACAATGGCGCGGGCTATAGCCACTCGTTGCTGCTGACCGCCCGAAAGTTCTGCGGGGGTGTGGGTTTCCCAGCCATTGAGTCCCACGGCTGCGAGGGCTTTGCGCGCCATTTCCCGACGCTCTGTTGCAGGCGTTCCGCGATAGATGAGAGGAAGTTCGACGTTCTCCAAAGCGGAAGTACGGTTTAAAAGATTGAATCCCTGAAAGACAAATCCCAGATAATGACGGCGCAAAAGCGCGCGCTGGTCACGGGACAGCTTTCCGACTTCAACTCCTTTAAACCTGTAAGTGCCGGATGACGGGGTATCCAGACAGCCCAGGATATTCATGCATGTTGACTTGCCGGACCCGCTCGGACCCATTACCGCAACAAAATCTCCATGATCAATCCGCAGATCTATACCCTGCAGTGCGCTGACAGCAGCAGTGCCGGTTCCATACACTCTGGTAACGCCATCAAGCTCTATGACAGGATTCATGTCACCGATTCCGGAAGCAGGAGCGATCATTTCCCGATCCTTATTGTGTCAATAACCACCTTCATGCCAGGCTCAATACCTCCGTCGGCAACTTCGGTCATTATACCGTCGCTCTCACCGATCATTACAGGAACCTCGGAAAGTTGCCCGTCCTTCAGAGTCCAGACTCTTGATTTTTTCCTGTCGGCTTTTGACTCCATTTTTTGTTTAATCTGCGGTCGTCGGGGGCGGGGAAATAACTTGCCTATTATGCTGCTGCTCGCGGGTGATGTTTCCGTATCTTTTGCAGGCGGAGTAAAACGAAGGGCAGCGTTCGGAATCAGAACCGAATTTTCAATTCTATTTATCACAATACTTGCTGTGGCGGTCATCCCCGGCCTCAACGATAAGTCTGAATTGTCAACTTTCAGTACGGTTTCATAAGTCACAACACCGCTTACTATTTTTGATCCGAAGCGGACCTGTGTAATCTGAGCCGGGAAAATGCGGTCCGGATAACCGTCAACCGTAAATGTCGCTTTTTGATCCTTCTTTACCTTGTCCACATCGGCCTCATCTACATCAACTCTTAGTTCCATCTTGGCAAGGTCTTCGGCCAGGGTGAACAGAACAGGAGCCTGCAAAGATGCTGCAACGGTCTGCCCTGGTTCAACAGAACGCTTCAGGACTATACCTTTAATCGGTGAATAGATTACTGCTTTCGAAAGATCAGTCTGGACAATTCTGAGGTTTGCTTCAGCCTGTGATACAGAAGCTCTGGCAGCTGTTTCATCGGCCAGAGAACGTTCAAGCGTCGCTTCCGCAGCATCGATATCGTGTTGAGAAGACAACCTGCTACCGCTCAATTCTCCGACCCGCTTCAGCCGATCCAGTGAAAGGCCTGCCTCCTTAACTGTCGCCTGCACCTGCCTAACCTTGGCTATTGACGCTTCCAGTGAGGCTTTACTCTGCTGGACCTGGGCCTCAAGCCTTGAAGTATCGAGTCTTGCCAGAACCTGGCCAACTTTCACAATATCGTTGTAGTCCGCTTCGACCGTCCTTATTATTCCCGACAGCTCAGAGCCAACTTCGACCTGATTGGTCGGCTGGAGTGTTCCGGTGGTGGCAACGCTGACAATGAGGTTCCCGCGCTGCACAGTTTCGGTCTTGTATTCCACCTTGTCGGCAGTGTTACCCGTTCCCCATTTGATAACCGCGAATGCTGCCACTATCGCAATTAACAGCCACACAATCCATCGCAACAGTTGTTTACCGCGCCCTGATTTGGAATTTATATTTAAGGTCCGGTTGATATCGGAATTGTTTTTATCGTTTATGCTGTTCATATTATCAAATTCCTATTTATTAGATCCCGGATTGATATCGCCAGGAGCCAGAGAGCTCCATCCCCCCCCAAGTGCTTTATAAAGGCGAACCAGGTTTGATATGATATTCCCTTCGCTTTGAATCAACTGATCATCAAAGGCCAGAAGCGATCTTTGCGCATCCAGCACACTTGTAAAATCCGTCAATCCGGCCTTATATAGGTCTTGTGCCAAAACTGCTGCCTGTGAAGCAGCCCGCTTTGCATCGCTAAGTGACTGCCGGCGATTCTGCGCTTCCATGTATGCCACGAGTGCATTTTCGACTTCCTCCAGGGCATTGAGAACAGCACTTTCATACAGGATCAGATACTGCTCCTGCAGCGCTGATTGCACCTCGATGTTGCTACGGATCGAGCCGGCTTTAAAAATCGGCCATGTGATTCGCGGACCAAATGAATATACCTTGCTGCCTGGAGTAATCAAATTATCAAGAGTCAGAGATTCAAAGCCAATTGAACCTGTAAGGTTGATTTTGGGATACATCTCTGCAGTGGCAACACCCACCCTCGCGGTTTGTGCGGCAAGCTGACGTTCCGCCCGTCGGATGTCGGGCCTCTGTCGCAATACATCAGCGGGTATCCCCACAACAACATCCGGCTGGCTGACCGGAATAGGCTTGTGTTCCTTCAATTCAGAATGGACCGTACCTGGATTATCACCCATCAGTACAGCAAGGCGGTTCATCGCCTCCTCAAGTGCAGACCGAAGTGTTGGTATATTGGAACGGGTGTTTTCAAGGTTGTATTTTGCCTGATGAACAGCGAATTCGTTTGCAAGGCCTGCCTGGTAGCGCAGCTGTGCCAGTTGATATGTTTCATCCTGAATTTTAAGGTTTTTCTCCGCCACTTCAAGCCGGGACTGAAAGGAGCGAACCTCAACATAATTCAATGCAATTTCGGCAAGAAGGGAGACCAGAACATCCCGCAAATCCTCCCTGCTTGCCTGAAGGTCTGCGGTTGAAGCCTCAACAGAACGGCGGGTTCCCCCGAACAGATCGAGCTCCCAGCCCGCATCGAAACCTGCTGAATAAAAATCCGTTTCTTTTCCGCTGCCCGTCTCTTCGCTGCCTTTCCTCCTGGTAAAGGATCCTGACGCATTAATAGTCGGAAACAGACCGGCATTGCTGATATTCCGGCGCGCACGCTGCTCGCGAATCTTCGCACGGACTTTCCTGATGTCCGGATTATTCACAACCGCCCGATCTATAAGACCCGACATGATTGGATCATTTAACGTTGTCCACCATTTGGCAAGCCCTTGCGGATTCTGAAGTTCTGTGGCCCCTCCCCTCTTTAATTCATTGTGCCATTCCGCAGGGATTTTGGTTTCCGGTAAAACATAATCGGGACCAACTGTTACGCAACCTGACAGTATCAGGACTGCGAACATACAGGATATCGATAGGGAAATATCCTCTCTGCTCGTCTTTTTTAAATATTTCAACTGGTGCCTCTTCCGATCTTTCGTCAGGTTTTAGTATATTTGACAGATATTTATTTTAATCACGACGATGTTCTTATATCAATACAATATTGATGGCTACGTAAAAAGTCAAAAAACCTTTGTTATTGTCATTTTCCTGGAGTATAGCACCGCTTAATTTTCGGTACTAACTCATATGGACGGATTAAACGTCTAATTTGTTTACATGTGCGCAAGCCTTTTTACGGATTCATCAAATTATTATATTGGGATCATCTCCAAGTTATTTGGTGATCCTATAAGGGTTCAAGGATTCGAGGGTTCGAGTGAAAACGATCCCGGGCTATTTAAGATTATGTTATATGCCTATGGCTCGACACTTCTGAAGGACATCGGGGAGGTTGTAATGATGCTTAAAGCCGAAGACAATATCGATCTAAAACAAATAGTTGAACACTTGAATCCTCGAATCCTTGACCCCTTTATCATAACTAAATGGGAGAAGAACCTTATATAATTATGACCTTTATAAATTCAAAATTCAGGGAATACGGAGCCGATGCATCGCTCCTTTTTATTTCAATAATCTGGGGAAGCACTTTCATTATCACCAAACAGGCTATTGAAAATGTGCCTGTATTTTCCTTTTTATCTTTGCGATTCGCTGTTGCTTCGGTCTTATTATTAATTATCTGCTTCCCAAGAATCAAACATATAACTTTTCAAACTATTCTTGACGGTACTATACTCGGATCTGTTCTCTTTTTGACTTATGCATTTCAGACCGTAGGGCTCAAATATACTCAGGCTTCAGTTACTGCCTTTATTACAGGACTTTATGTTGTTATCGTCCCGGTTCTTTCTCTGATAATTCTTAAAAAAAAACCCCGCTCTTATGCTGTTATAGGTGTTTTATTAGCCTTTTCCGGTCTGGCTCTTATAACATTGAACGGCAGAATCGTATTATCAAGAGGAGAAGTTCTGGTTCTTGTAAATGCAGTTTTTGCATCTTTTCACATAGTTTTTACAGATTTTTATTCGCGAAGAAATGATATCTTTCTTCTCACAGCTGTACAGATACTTGTTGTTTTGATTTATTCGATTTTATCATCTGTTTTGTTTGAAAAGGACAGTTTTTCTTATAGTTACAATAACCAGTTTGTATTTGCCATTTTTTTAACCGGTGTACTTGCCACGGTTGTAGCCTTTCTAATACAAACGGGACTTCAGAAATGCACTACTCCGACAAAAGCTGCCATAATATTCAGCATGGAGCCTGTATCATCTGCTTTTTTCAGTTATTTCATAGGTGCTGAACTACTCACATTAAGACAGTACACAGGAGCCATGATAATTATTTTTGCTGTTCTGTTTGTTGAAGCAGGATCTTATTACGATACAAGGTCCAAGATTAAATGATATATTTTTTTTCTTGCATTTCCTGAAGTTGTAATATATTTTTTTCAACTTGGATAATAAATAATTGTTTGCATCCGCCTTCAAAGGTTGCTTTATTATCGAAAAATGGGTGCATTGATATGAACAGATATGACCTCAGGAGGTGTAGGAATAGCTATATCCAAACAACCAGGAAAACCGAATAAAACTGATAAAACAAATATTAACCAGGATATAAGGGCAAAAGAGGTAAGGGTAATAGATCCCGAAGGGAACCAGCTTGGTATTCTCCCTACCTACAGAGCGCTTGCTACAGCATCTGATTTTGGGCTTGACTTGGTCGAAATTTCTCCTAACGCGAATCCACCCGTATGTAAAATAATGGATTACGGGAGATACCGGTATGAGATGACCAAGAAAAAGCAAGAGGCAAAAAAGAAACAGAGCACATTTCAGGTTAAAGAAATCAAGATACGACCGAAAACAGGTGAACATGATCTTTATGTTAAAATTGGCCACATAAAAAAGTTCATTGAAAAAAAGGATAAGGTAAAAGTAACGGTTGTATTTCGAGGCCGGGAAATAACGCTAATGCAACTAGGCAGAGAATTACTTGAGAAAATTGTGAATCAAACTGCAGAGACTGCAATAGTCGAACAGCTTCCCAAGTTCGAAGGTCGTACCATGATAATGATTTTAGCTCCAAAATGATTATTTAAGCCTTTTATGAAGCAGGCTTAACTTTTTAATAAATCTGAATATTGTTTGAATATGGTTAGATAAAAATCTTCTGGCGTGAGTCTGACATCATTGCTCACGCCAATTATTTTTATATATTTTATGTTCATTTTTTGATATTGGATGAAAAATTGAAATAATTGATAATGATGACTTTGTAAAAAGCTACAGATAATATATTTTTTGCAAAGTCGTTAAGTGTTAAGGAGAAAGTTATGCCCAAGATAAAAACAAATCGTGCCGCTGCAAAGCGTTTCAAAAAGACGGGTTCTGGCAAATTTGCATATGCAAAATCACATGGCAGCCACATACTTACAAAAAAAACAACCAAACGCAAAAGATCTTTGCGGAAAAAACATATTACAGACAAAACAAATGAAAAAGCTATCAGACTGCTCCTTCCTAATGGATAACAATGCAGCCATATTTCAAAGCAGACTGATTTGTATATTTAAGGAGAAAAACTATGCGTATTAAAAGAGGATTTAAAGCAAATCATAGACGGAAAAAAGTATTAAAACTGGCCAAGGGTTTCCGTGGAGGTCACAGTAAACTATTTCGAACCGCAGCAGATACCGTTGACAGAGCTCTTGCATATGCGTACCGCGACCGCAGGGTCTGCAAGCGTGACTTCAGAAGATTATGGATCATAAGGATAAATGCTGCTGCACGAATGAATAATCTGTCATACAGCAAACTAATTCACGGTCTTAAATTAGCAGACATCGCACTTGACCGTAAAGTCCTTGCAGATCTGGCCATATCAGATCCTTCCGGATTTGCACAATTAGCCGGCATTGCAACAAAGCAGATCTAAGTTTGCAATTGACATTTAAGAATATGACGTATCAAAAGATCGCAGATTTTTTGATACGCTTGTCATTTTTTTGTCCCGAATATCTTAAGCAAAAGCAAAGACAAATAGATAAAAGTGGAAAACACTATAGATCAGATTTGCACCGAAGCTCTCAGGGAAATTGAAACTGCAAAAAGCAAAGACAGCTTGAATGCAATTTCGGTAAAATATCTTGGCCGAAAAGGTATCGTTACGCAGTTTTTAAGAAATATTTCAAAGCTTCCCTCCGAAGAAAGGCCTAAAGCAGGGGAAAAAGCCAACGAGATAAAGAAAATTCTCGAAAAGGCTTTTGAAGAGACAGCAAACAGACTTTATTCTCAATCACCTGAAGCTCATGACTTTGTTGATGTCTCTTTACCGGGAAGATCTGCTTTGCCTGGTTCGCTTCACCCCATAACCCAGATTACAAGACAGATTTGCGACATATTTATCCGGATGGGTTTTGATATTGCGGAAGGTCCGGAAATTGAAAGTGACTATTATAATTTTGAAGCCCTTAACATACCAAAGTATCATCCCGCAAGAGATATGCAGGATACTTTTTATGTTTCAGACAATATTGTTTTAAGAACCCACACGTCACCTGTTCAGGTTCGGGTTATGGAAAAATGCAAGCCGCCTGTCAAGGTTATTGCTCCCGGCAAGGTATACCGGAGCGATTCCGATATCACCCACACGCCGATGTTTCACCAGGTTGAAGGTCTCATGGTTGGCGAAAACATATCTTTTGGAAATTTGAAGGGCATACTTACCAATTTTGTTCATCTGATGTTTGATGAAAAAACGAGCTTAAGATTTCGTCCCAGCTTTTTCCCTTTTACTGAACCAAGCGCTGAAGTTGACATGCTTTGCGTCATGTGCAGGGGAAATGGTTGCAGGATATGCTCCCAGACCGGATGGATTGAAGTGCTTGGTGCAGGCATGGTTCATCCTGCCGTTTTTGAAAATGTTGGATATGACACCACAAAAATCACCGGTTTTGCTTTTGGTATAGGAATTGAACGCATTACAATGCTCAAATACGGAATTGACGACACCCGTAAATTTTTCGAAAACGACTTCAGGTTTTTAAGGCAGTTCTGATATGAAAGTTAGTTTAAGCTGGCTAAAGGATTATGTAAATATTGAAATGGACGTACAGGATCTGGCATCTGCTTTAACGATGGCAGGCCTTGAAGTTGAGTCCGTCACTAATTCATTCGACTATCTCGAAAATGTGGTGGTTGGTCGCATCATTGAAATCAGTCCTCATCCTAATGCCGAAAAGCTGAAGCTCTGCCGTGTTGATGCAGGCAAAAGTCCCATACAGGTTGTCTGTGGCGCACCCAATATAGTCGAAAACATTCTTGCTCCTCTTGCACTTCCCGGAACAGTATTCCCTGACGGATCTATCCTTCAGACATGCGACATACGCGGAAAAATATCAGAAGGCATGCTATGCAGCGAAAGAGAACTTGAGCTGGGCGACGACAAAAGCGGTGTTATGATTCTATCCGGCACACCTGAGACAGGCACAAAGATTTCATCAGCCCTCTCTCTTTCTGACTTTGTCCTTGAAATCGGACTTACACCAAACAGATCCGACTGTTTGAGTGTATTAGGAATAGCCAGAGAAATAGCTGCCATTCAAAAACTAAAAATTAAATATCCGGTTAAACAGCAACCGGATAGAAATAAGGACATACAGGAATATACTTCTGTCAGAATAGAAGCCCCGGAACATTGCCCGAGATATGCCGCCGCGCTTGTTACAGATATAACAGTATCCGAATCTCCCTTCTGGCTGAGAAAACGCCTTATATCAATAGGGCAAAGGCCTATTAACAACATAGTTGATATTACGAATTTCGTCATGATGGAATGCGGTCAGCCTCTTCATGCATTTGATTTTAACCTGCTGGCCGAAAACAGAATTGTAGTCCGTACTGCAGAAAAAGGGGAGACCTTTGTAACTCTCGATCAGAAAGAACGCATCCTTGATCCGGAAATGCTCATGATATGCGACGGGAAAAAGCCTGTTGCAATAGCAGGAGTTATGGGAGGACTTAATTCTGAAATAGCAAACTCCACCAAAAGGGTCCTGATTGAAAGCGCCTATTTCAATCCTTTAAACATAAGAAAGACCTCCAAAAAGCTTGGGCTGAGTACCGAAGCATCTTACCGTTTCGAACGCGGTATAGATCCCCTTGGAACCGTTAATGCTCTGGTAAGAGCCGCCTTACTTATGACCAAGATAGGAAACGGAAAATTGACAGGTGGTGTTATCGACGAAAACCCCCTGATTCATGATTTAGTCCCAATTGAACTCAATATAAGCGAAACAGGCCGTCTTCTCGGTATAGAAATGGACAGGGAAAATATTAAATCCTGCCTCGAATCAATCGAGTTTGACGTGGAAAATGCTGATGCAGATACTCTAAAGGTAACCCCGCCCTCTTTCAGGGTCGATATAACAAGGTCTGTTGATCTAATGGAGGAGGCAGCGCGCCTTTATGGATATAACAATATCCCGACAACTATGCCTTTTATCCATGCTGAAACCACTCAGCCATTAAAAACTCTCGTTTTAAGGGATAAGATTAAAAACATTTTGACCGGCCTCTCGTTCATGGAGGCAATTAATTACAGTTTTATTAATGAATCATCCTGCGATCAACTCAGGCTCCTTTCAAATGACACGAAAAGAAAACTCCTGCATGTTCTAAATCCTATAAATGAAGAGCAGAGTGTAATGAGGACATCGCTTATTCCCGGTCTCCTTGAAACCATGCGCCGAAATTTATCACAGCAGGTAAGAAATCTTAAGCTGTTTGAAACCGGAAATATTTTTTTGAGCAGGGGGCAGGAGACTCTTCCTGAAGAAGTTGAAATGGTGGCTGGGTTATGGACCGGCGACCGTTATAATTCTGCCTGGTACGCAAAGGAGACTGGGTGTGATTTTTACGATATAAAAGGAATTGTTGAAGGACTCATATCCGACCTTAACATAAACAATAGCTGTTTTACAAAAATGCCTTCCGAATTATGCCGTTACACAAAGCAGGGGCATACTGCTCAGGTTACAATAGAAGGCAGGCCCATAGGCCTTGTTGGGGAGTTACATCCGGAAGTTCTTCGCAATTTTGATCTGAAGCAGAGAGCCTTTATTTTTGAATTGAACTGCAACACTCTTCTTGATCTCACAAACAAGGCGAAGAAATCCAAGCTATTGCCAAAATTTCCTTTTACAACAAGAGATATTACCGTTATAATCAGCAAAGATATTGAAGCCATGTCTATACTGGAAAAACTTAATAGCTTCGGTGAAAAGCTTATTGAAAATACGCAACTGTTCGATATCTTCGAAGGTGATCCTGTTCCGCCTGGAAAAAAGAGTGTGTCTGTCAGGATAATATACAGGTCTCCGGAAAAAACCCTCGAAGACAATGAGGTAAATGGTATCCACATAGATATTACAAACAGGCTTTTAGGGGCATTCAACGCATCTCTGCCGGCCTGACAACCTGTTCTCAAGCCCGAGCCATAACGATGCAAAACGACCCGCATTCTGACATAAAAATACCTGACAAACTCTATTTCAAGATCGGACAGGTCGGCGAAATAGCAGGATTGCCTACGTCTGTCATACGTTTCTGGGAAACGGAATTTTCTAAAATTAATCCCAAACGATCCTCCTCGGGGCAGCGTCTCTACAGAAAAAGCGATGTTGAGCTTATACTCAAAATAAAAAATCTTCTTTATGATAAAAAATTTACCATCCGCGGAGCAAAAAAACACCTTGGCTCTTACACAGATGGAAACAAATTTTCCTCAGCCACAATTGAAGAGCTGCGCCAGGAACTCATCAGCATAAGAAAAATTCTAACTTAGCAGAATATATACTTTTTTTGCATTAACAAGTTCAGTTCCTTTCACATATCAGGTATCTGATTAATGCCCGCAATGACCTTAAATATTCCGGAATTGTTTTTCTCACACACCCTTCTGCAATATTGCCCGGGATAGACAAAGCAGCTCATCTATAGTAAATGTCATAAATATGTTCCGTTTGGGCCATACTTGAAACGATACTTCAAAAACTGTTGACATTGGTTATAAATTGTCATACACAACAACATTCGGTAAGCGGGCATAACTCAGCTGGTAGAGTGCAAGCTTCCCAAGCTTGGAGTCGCGAGTTCGAATCTCGTTGCCCGCTCCATATAAAGTCCGCCTTTTCCGTAAAAAGGCTGTTTTGACAGGGTCGATGAATATGTGTTTTGGAGAATTTATTTGAGTATCTTATTTTTTAGAAACATGTGATTTTTCTCGATCCATTGTTACAATTTTATTACGTTGAGGGAAACGGGCTATAGCCCGTTTTTTGTTTTAAATATCAACCAGCAGAAAACATATGAAAGAAAGAAAAATAGTTAAAACGAGAGATGAATCCATAGCCGGGAACGTTTTACAGATTACCCCGGAAGAACTTATTATTAAAGTTAAGGAATTTGCAGAACCGCTGTGTGCATCGGAAGGGCTGGAACTTGTATTTGTTGAGTGCCACAGGGAATCAATAGGAAGGATTATTCGTCTCTACATTGATAAACCGGGTGGGGTTACATTGATTGACTGTACCCAAATAAGTCGCCAATTAATCGATATCCTTGATGTAAATCTGAATACAAACTGGTCTTACAATCTTGAGGTTTCATCACCGGGCTATGATAGACCTTTAGGAAAACCCGAAGATTTTGACCGGTTTAAAGGTAATATCGCAAGAATTAGAACCTCGTTGCCTATTAAAGGGCAAAAAAACTTTAAAGGTGTTATCCTTGGTTTTTTTGATGGATTTGTAAAACTTAAGGTGAATGACGAAACCGTTGCCATTCCCTATAAGGAAATCACAAAGGCGCGACTATTAGACTATAACGGAGAAAACCGATGCTTATATCAGAAATAAAACGTGTCGTTGATCAGGTAAGCCGAGACAAGGGTATTGATAAAAACGTCCTTATCAATGCAATTGAAGAGGCTCTTAAATCGGCTGCCAGAAAAAAATTTGGGAACAAAATCGAAATCGAAATCCAGTACAGCGATCAAACCGGAGAAATTGAGGTTTTCCAATTTAAGGAAGTAGTTGAAGTAGTTAAAGACAGCGCAGTGGAAATCAGCTTTGAGAACGGCCGCAAACTCGATTCTGAATGTGAAATAGGTGACAGCCTCGGAAACAAAATGGATACCACTACTTTTGGCAGGATAGCAGCCCAGTCAGCAAAACAGGTGATTATTCAGAAAATGAAAGATGCCGAAAGAAACGCCGTTTATTCAAGTTTCATTGACCGCAAAGGTGAAATAATAAATGGTATAATACAGCGCGTTGAGCACTCTGGCGACATCATAGTAAACCTTGGCCAGACTGAAGGCATATTGCCCGTTCGCGAACAGGTTCCAAAAGAAACTTACAGACGAGGTGACCGGATAAGGGCTCTCCTTTCAGAAGTTCTTCAGGACTCCCGTGGCCCGCAAATTATTCTTTCTAGAACTAATCCGAACTTTCTGGTTAACCTTTTTAAAACAGAGGTCCCGGAAATAAGCGAAGGGATCGTAAGCATCATGGGTGCTGTCCGTGAACCTGGCGTACGGGCTAAAATCGCTGTTTCTTCAAATGATTCCGATATAGATCCTGTTGGAGCTTGTGTCGGAATGAAAGGAAGCCGGGTTCAGAATGTTGTTCAGGAATTAAAAGGTGAAAAAATTGACATTATAACCTGGCATGTTGATGCAGCGAAATTTGTATGCAATGCCCTGGCTCCCGCTGAAATAAAGAGAGTAATTATTGACGAAGACAACCGTTCCATGGAGGTGATAGTCCCTGATGAATTCCTTTCGATAGCTATCGGGAAAAGGGGACAGAATGTGAGACTCGCCTCAAAACTCACCGGATGGAGTCTGGATGTCCAAAACGAATCTCATTATATTGAAGCTCTGAAAAATGGTTATGACTCTCTTGTCTCTTTGCCGGGAGTCGGAATAAGCCTTGCCAATTCATTAATTGAAAAAGGATTTGCCTCGGCCAGAGAGATAAGCAATGCCGCAGTTAATGATTTAACGCAGATAAAAGGTATTGCCATTGAGAAGGCTGAAAGACTGATACGCTCGGCAATAGAATCCGTGTCAAAAAGAAACGACGAAAACAGTGAAGTCGCCGAAGAGGTGAAAGAGATTCCCGACAGCGGCAATACACCGGAATCTTAATTTATTACAGTGATTACATACTTGATGGACTCGTAAAAAACTCGAAATTCAGATGGCAAAGTAAAAAGCTCATTATGCAATGACGAAAGATGAAGTGCAACGCAGCAGAATGACTTTTTACGAAGCCGTCATACTTGACCAACTCACAGGATGTTGAGAGGCAGATTAATTCTGTGAAATACCCGTTAACAATAATATTGGGGGGCTGAATGGCAAAGATCAGAGTATATGAACTTGCCAGAGATCTTAATATGACTAATCAGGCTCTTCTTGACGAGATTAGAAGCATGCATATCGATATCAAGAGCCACATTAGTTCTTTGGATGATGACACAGTTGCAAAGATAAAAGCAGGCATTCAGGGTTCGGTTTCAATTTCCGAAGATGTCGAGGAAACCCGCGTCAAGCCCACAATAATCCGGAGGCGCAAAGTTGTTGTTCAGGCAGAGGCAGAACCCAAACCTGAACCACCGGCAAAAGAGTCTCCTGAAGCTGAAGCTGCTGCTCCAGGCTCAATATTGCCGGCAGAGGAGGCTCTGGAAAAAGAATCTGTTCCTGTTGAAACATCTCCTGCCGAAGCAGAACCGCAGGAGCATGAAATAGCAGGAAAATCTGAATTGGACGAAGAAGTCAAACAGATCCATGAAGAGCAGCAAAAACAACAGGTTATCAAGACGTTAAAACCTGTCAAGGCCTTGAAAAAAGCAAGAAAGGAGACTCCTGCAAAAATTCTGAGACTCCCTGAAAGGCCAAAGATAGTTGAACCGGTGGCAGAGGAAAAACCGGCCCAGCCTTCGGCTCCTCCGAAGAAGACCGTTCCTGCAGCTCCTGCCCGGGCTCCTGAAACCAGAAGACCTCATATCCCCGGGACAAAAACTACCGTTGAAATAACTCCGGAAATGTTGCGAAAACCTGCTCATGAAAAAGCTCATGATAAGGTTGTCCCGAAAAAAGATGTCGTTCTTCCCGAAAAAAAGAAAAAGAAAGATAAGGATAAGGTCGAAGAAGAATTAGACTTAAGAGATAAGAAATTATTCAAAAAGAAAGTTTTTAAGAAAAAAGAGATTGTTGAGGCTGAAGATCTTTATGCACCTCAACCAAGGATACGCAGGGATAAAAAAGGCGCTAAAATAAAGGTTGTACATGGCCAAAAACCTCAAATAACCATACCGAAAGCTATTAAACGCAGGATAAAGATTGATGATGCCATCATCTTGTCCGATCTTGCAAAGAGAATGGGGATAAAATCAAGCGAAATGATAAAAACTCTCATGGGAATGGGCGTACTGGCGACAGTCAATCAAACAATTGATTTTGATACGGCAGTCCTGGTTGCAACGGAATTCAATTACGAGGTTGAGCGGGCATCTTTTGAGGAAAGCACTTTTCTAAAAACGAAAAAGGACGAGCCGGGCTCTCTTATAAGCAGACCACCAGTAGTAACAATAATGGGACATGTCGATCATGGGAAAACCTCCCTGCTCGATGTAATCCGCAAAACAAAAATTACTGAAATTGAAGCTGGCGGAATAACTCAGCATATAGGAGCCTACCATGTCTCAACAGAGAGTGGACAGATAGTATTTTTAGATACTCCGGGCCATGAAGCCTTCACAGCCATGCGTGCAAGAGGGGCTAAAGTTACTGATATAGTAGTTCTTGTTGTTGCGGCTGATGACGGCGTAAAGCCTCAAACTGTGGAAGCAGTAAATCATTCAAAGGCTGCCGGAGTTTCAATAATTGTTGCCGTTAATAAAATAGATAAACCTGAAGCTGATATCGAACGGGTTAAACGTGAATTGGCCGATCTTGGTCTTGTTCCTGAAGAATGGGGGGGAGATACTCCCTTTATAAAGGTATCGGCAAAGCAGAGGTCTGGAATAAATGACCTCCTTGAAATGATTATTCTACAGGCCGAGGTTCTTGAACTCAAGGCAAATCCCAACAAGCTTGCGTTCGGTCACGTTGTTGAAGCAAAGCTCGATTCCAGAAGGGGTCCGGTTGCAACCGTTCTCATAAGCGAAGGGACTCTCCATACCGGTGAATCGGTCGTATGCGGCATTCATTACGGGAAAGTACGGGCGCTTCTGAATGACAGAGGCATGAAAGTAAATGAGGCCGGTCCGTCAATTCCTGTCGAAGTGATCGGTCTTTCGGGTGTACCAATGGCGGGAGACGAACTGATTTCTCTTGCAGATGAAAAAGACGCAAGACAGGTCAGCACATATCGAATTCAGAAACAACGCGCCAAGGAGCTTGCCAAAACAAGCAGGCTTAGCCTTGAAAATCTGTTCGACCGCATTCAGGAAGGGCAGGTTAAAAATCTTACCCTGATACTCAAGGCAGATGTAAATGGCTCTATCGAAGCCATAAGAGACTCTCTCAATAAACTATCAAATAAAGAGGTTAAAATAGATATAATCCACTCCGGCACAGGTGCCATTACTGAATCGGATGTTTCGCTAGCCGCTGTTTCCAATGCCATTATTATTGGTTTTAATGTTCGACCCAGCTCAAAGGTACAGACAATAGCAAATGATGAAAATGTTGATATCCGCTACTATAATATAATTTACAATGTTATCAAAGATATAAAAGATTCTATCGTTGGCATGATGTCTTCAACATTTGTTGAGCGTGTTCTTGGAAGAGCCCAGGTCCGGGAAGTTTTCCATGTTCCCAAGATTGGAACCATAGCAGGAAGCTATGTAACAGACGGAAAGATAGAACGTGGACGGCTGGTTCGTCTCATCAGAGATGGAATAGTTGTTTTTGAGGGTAAAAACTCGTCTTTAAGACGATTTAAAGATGATGTTAAGGAAATCTCAAGCGGGTTTGAATGCGGAATCGGCATAGAAAACTTTAATGATATAAAACTCGATGACATAATTGAATTTTATTACATGGAAGAGATAAAGCCGGAATTTGAATAAACTATGGTTGTCGGTCTCGGAAGAATAACATTCAGGCTTCATGACTGCCGTTCGCTGAAAAGTAAGAGAAAAACTGTAAAATCGATAATCGGGCGGCTGCAAAACAATTTCAATGCTTCAGTCGCCGAGGTCGGATTAAACGATGTATATGATGAAGCCTTAATTGGTTTTGCAGTTGTGGGGAATGACAGAATTCTGACAAATTCAAAAATTGATAAAGTTTTTAATTTCGCCGACGAGCTTGGCTTGGCCGAAATTATCAACACCGAAATGGAGATAATCAATCTATGACGCTCTTTTCGCGAGCCGACAGGGTTGCGGGTCAGATACAAAAAATTCTGTCAGAAATTCTGATAAAGGATATAAAAGATCCTCGGCTTGATATGGCAACAATCACCGGTGTCAAAATGTCGAATGACTTAAAGCTTGCCAGGATTTATTTTACAATATCAGGGAGCAATAAATCTGCAGAAGATGCGGCCAAAGGATTTAAAAGCGCTTCCGGTTATCTTAAGCGCACACTGGCAAGCCAGCTCGGCCTGCGTTATATGCCTGCTCTATCTTTCTTTTATGATGAATCATTTGATTATGGAGCACGAATAGAGACTTTGCTCAAAACTTTAAAAAACGATGATGGACCAGATAATTCAACACCTGAAAAAGAGTAAACATGTGCTGCTTGCTTCTCATACAAATCCGGATGGCGATGCGATAGGTTCTTTGCTTGCCCTCGGGATAGCTCTTGATTGGCTTGATAAAAAGATTTTCCTGTTTAATGAAAGCCCGATTCCGGCAGTATACCGCTTTCTACCCTTTATTGAACGCATAGAGCATGAAATACCGGCAACACTTGAATTTGATACTGCTGTCATTCTTGATTGCGGAAATATTCAGCGGATCGGGAAAGGTTCGCCTGCAGCCTGCCGTATACCTGTAATTTTAAATATTGACCATCATATAACAAATAACAATTTTGGAACCTGCCAGTTGGTTGATACGAAAGCATGTTCCACTGCTGAAATTGTATACCGCACAATTAAAAAGATGGAAATACCCATCAATAGCGCAATAGCAACCTCAATATATACGGGCATATTAACGGATACCGGCTCTTTCCGGTTTTCGAATACAAATAAGTCTGCTTTTGCAATTTGTGAAGAGATGATCGGTTGCGGAGTCAATCCTTACGAAGTTGCCCAGCATGTTTATGGCACGTACTCTCTTGGCCGCATACGGCTTTTGAACCTTGCGCTTGATTCAATTGAAATTTCAACAAACGGAAAGCTTTCAATGATGACGATAACTCAGGAAATGATATATGAAACAGGAACAAATTCGGAGGACATAGACGGCCTGATAAATTATGCAAAGCGTATTGAAGATGTCAAAGTAGCGGCACTCATACAGGAACAAAAAACCGACTCTAATCAATCAACCGGATTAAAAACCTTTCATGTCAGTTTGCGTTCGGACGGAACATTCGATGTTTCAGCCATTGCTTCGGCGTTCGGTGGCGGCGGCCATTCCAGCGCAGCAGGGTTTAACATTGAAACAACATTAGAGGCCCTGAAAACCCAGATCATCAGGCTGTCTGAAAAAATATAGTTTTATGAAATGCCGGAACTATAGCGATTGTCAGAAGAATATTCCGATGAAAGCTCTTTCAAATTGTTTGGGTATGGGTGCGTATGCGAACCGCAGGAAATTCGTCACAGGTCTTCGAGGACGCGCCCAAATAGACAATAAAGATTGTACAGGCGGATAAGACAAACGGCTTCGTGAGAAAAATCCTTTGGGGCTGCCCGGATTTCATGGATGCGGATATGCCGCCGTTGACGAAAGGCAGATCATTATTCCTGCGGTTCGCATACGCACCCATACCCAAACGGAATAAATTTATGACAATTGCTATAGATAGCGGAATACTTATTATTGATAAACCTGCAGATATCACATCTGCAAGGGTTGTTGCTGTTTTAAAAAAACTGACAGGAGCAAAAAAGGCAGGACACACAGGAACTCTTGATCCATTTGCAACAGGTGTATTGCTTTGCTGTTTAAACGAAGCAACTAAAATATCAAGGTTCTTTCTTGGCGGAAACAAAAAATATCAGGCGAAACTCCACCTTGGAGTCTCAACCGATACGCAGGATTTCACTGGAAAAATTCTTTCAACCTGTAATGAGTTGAATTTTTCGCGGGAAGAGATAGTATCGGCTTTTAATAAATATGAAGGAGATGTTGAGCAGGTTCCCCCGATCTATTCCGCTTTAAAGCATAAGGGAGTCCCGCTTTATAAGCTTGCGCGGAAAGGCCAGCCGGTTGAAAAGCCGGCAAGGAAAATTCATGTTTATTATTTAAAAATACTTGAAATAAACCTCCCGGAAATCTTTTTTGAGGTTTTATGTTCCGGAGGAACTTATATAAGAACACTCTGTGCGGATATAGGCAAAGATCTCGGCTGCGGAGGTCATCTTAAAGAATTAAAAAGGATTGAAAGCTGTGGATTTTCAATCAGCGAAGCTTCAACTATAACGGAACTTGAAAAACTTGCTTTATCTGGAAATATAACATCCCGGGTAATAAAAATGGCGGACGCTTTAAAAAATATTCACGGCTGCATCGCAAATGATATATTGATTGAAAAGATATCCCGGGGGAATACAATAACCGACAAGGATATTAAATCCGATTTGCTGACCGGGCCAAACGATTTCATAAAAATTGTAAACAAAGAAAATGAACTTATTGCTGTTTTGAACAAGATTAACGGCAAGTTTTCTTATTGCTGCGTTATAAACAGGTTTTAATAGAATCTGCTTTTGTTAAGTCGTCGTAAATAATTTATGTTGTTTGTTTGCGCCGATAAATGTATATAAATGATATGCTTGCGCGGTAAAGCCGATTAAACAGGCAACGAGGCACGATGAGCCTCATAACTATTTATGATTACTATATAAATGTTGTATTTCAAAATAAAAAGGAGGCAGAAAAGAAATTGGTTTTAAAATCCGACGACAAAAAGCAGTTGATTGAAAAATATAAGCTGCATGAAAGTGATACCGGTTCTCCGGAAGTTCAGGTAGGGCTTTTAACGCATCGAATATCTTATCTTACCGAACATCTGAAGGTTCATGGAAAGGATCACCACTCAAGAAGAGGCCTGCTTATGCTTGTAGGTAAAAGACGCAGGCTCTTAAATTATGTAAAGAACAAAGATGTTCAGCGATACAGAACAATCATTGATACTCTTGGTCTCAGAAGATAAGAAATTATCATTTGCTGAACCGGTCAAAAGGCAGTTTTTAATAACGAGAAGAATGGATGCCTGCCAAATGTCAGTTCTCTCTTTGAATATCCGGAATATGAAATTCGGGAACAACAAGATATTACGGTATATGCATTGTAAGGGGCCAGACTGTCACTTTTCTTGCGGTAAATTGCTGAGCATTGCTAATATCCTTATTTGACTGACTTATTCAACATTTTGTTGACTCGAAACAGCGCTTGCCCGCCACACAGCATTGGTGGACAAGCATTCTCTGTTTCTTACAGCAGGGTTATAGCGAACAAATTATAAACAGACACGGCTCCCTGCGGCTGAACCCCATTCAGGCGGAATGCTGTTTGCTACGGAAAGCTTCAATCTTCCCGAACTGCAGCAATCTATTTTTAGGAGATATTTATGGAAAATACGTATAAAACCGACATCGGTGGAAAAACATTGAGTATTCAGGCAGGCAAGCTTGCCAAGCAGGCATCCGGGTCCGTAGTCGTGCAGTACGGCGATACGATAGTGCTTGTAACTGTAGTTTCATCAAACGAAGAGCGGCCGGGCGATTTCTTGCCTCTTTCGGTCGAATACCAGGAAAAAATTTATGCCGCCGGCCGGATCCCCGGGAATTATTTCAGGCGTGAAATCGGAAGGCCTTCTGAAAAGGAAACCTTAACTTCTCGCCTTATAGACAGGCCCATAAGGCCCCTTTTCCCCAAAGGTTATTTTTATGAAACACAAATCATAGCCACAGTTATTTCAATGGATCATGAAAACGACCCCGATGTCCTCGCCATGATTGGAGCATCTGCTGCGCTCGAAATATCGGACATCCCTTTCGCAGGGCCCATCGCCAGTGTGAGGGTAATCAGGAAAAACGGGGAGTATATAATAAACCCGACTATAAAAGAATGTGAGGGCAGCGAAATAAATATTATTGTTGCAGGTTCAAAAACCGGAGTTGTAATGGTTGAAGGCGGCGGTAATATTGTGAATGAAAAGGATATGCTTGAAGCTATCTTCTGCGGTCACGATGCCATGCAGCCCATTATAGCCATGCAGGAAAAATTAAAAGAGACCAACGGAGTCCTGAAAAGAGTTTGCAAAGAGAAGAAACCGGATCAGGCTCTTGTTGAAAAGATCGAAACAGCAGCCGCATCCCGCATACGGGATGCTCTTCTGATACCGGGAAAAATGAACAGGCATTCCGCCCTGCGGGCACTGAAAGCCGAATTGTTTGAGCAGCTTGGACCCGATTATTCAGACCGTAAGGATGAATTTTCTGAAATATTTTACTCTTTTGAGAAAAAAATCTGCAGAAACCTGATAATTAAGGAAGGCCGCCGTATTGACGGAAGAAAATTTGATGAAGTAAGACCAATTACATGTGAAGTCGGAATCCTGCCCAGACCTCACGGAAGCGCACTTTTCACTCGCGGTGAAACGCAGGTGCTCGGCGTACTGACACTTGGTTCCGGACCAGACGAGCAGAGAGTTGAAACTTTAAGCGGTGAAGAATCCAGGCCGTTTATGCTCCACTATAATTTTCCACCCTATTCGGTGGGGGAGACCAAGCGCCTCGGAGGACCAAGCCGCAGAGATATAGGCCATGGAGGTCTTTCTACACGGGCTTTAGAAAAAATTCTCCCGGCCAAGGAAGATTTTGATTATACCATCCGGATTGTTTCTGAAGTTCTGGAATCAAACGGTTCTTCTTCCATGGGCACAGTCTGTTCCGGCACGATGGCTCTCATGGATGGCGGCGTACCAATCAAGGCTCCGGTTTCCGGTATCGCAATGGGTCTCGTGAAGGAGGGAGATGTTGTTGTTATCCTTACCGATATACTTGGAGATGAGGACCATTCAGGAGACATGGATTTCAAGGTGACGGGAACCAGAGATGGAATAACCGCCCTGCAGATGGATATAAAGATCCTTGAGCTCTCAAAAGATATTATGGAAAAAGCTTTGGAACAGGCACGCACCGGCAGGCTGGTAATTCTTGACAAGATGCTTGAAGCCATTGGCCAGCCCCGTGAAAAAATTTCCCAGCATGCTCCTGCCATAACTACCATAAAGATCAATCCTGATAAGATTCGGGATATTATAGGCCCGGGCGGCAAAATCATAAGATCCATCCAGAGTGAAACGAATACCCGTATCGAAATTGATGATTCCGGAGTTGTAAAAATTGCGGCAATGTCAAAAGAAGACGGTCAGGCGGCACTTGCGCTTATCAGCAACATAACTATGGAACCTGAAATCGGGGCCATTTATGAAGGAACTGTCGTCAAAATTATGGATTTCGGAGCCTTTGTCCAGATAATGCCCGGAACTGACGGCCTGGTCCATATATCACAGCTTTCAAACCACCGGGTTACCAAGGTTTCAGATGTTGTCAAAGAAGGAGACGTTATAAAAGTTAAGGTTCTTGAAATTTCCAAAGACGGCAAGATACGCCTGAGCCATAAAGCCGTCCTGGAAGAAACAAATGACCCAGCCTGAAAATAAAACAACCCTTGATAACGGTATCAGGATTCTTACAAACAATATGCCTCATTCCCGTTCCGTTTCAATGGGGGTTTTGGTAAATGTCGGAGCCCGCGATGAATTATTGACTGAAAGCGGGCTTTCTCATTTTATAGAACACATGTTGTTTAAGGGCACAAATAAAAGATCCGCCTTTCAGATCGCCAAGGAATTTGATGCCTTGGGCGGAAATACAAATGCCTTCACCTCAATGGAAACGACATGCTACCACGCAAAAGTAATAACATCCCATACAGAAACCATGGCAGATCTCCTCTCTGATATTTTTTTAAACTCAGCATTTGATCCTGAAGAAGTTGAAAAAGAGAAACCTGTCATCATTCAGGAAATCGGAATGGTTGAAGAAAATCCGGAGGATTATATACATGTTCTGACGGGGCAATGCTGCTGGGGAGATAACCCTCTCGGGTCTTCCGTGCTTGGCACGCGCGAAAACATCCTTGGTTTCGATACTGATAAGATAAAAGATTATTTCATACACCGTTACCAGCCCCAGCGGACGGTTATTTCCATAGCCGGCAACATCGAGCATAATCATATACTGGATATTGTTGGTCCTGCTTTTGAATCCCTGGAAAGAGGGTCAGGTTTCCCGAACCGGATAACTTCCGAAGTGAAACCAGGTGTAAATGTTTACGAGAAAGATCTTGAACAGGTACATATCTGTGTTTCGATGAAAGGCTTGCCACTCACGGATCAAAAGCGTTATGCCTTTTCTCTGTTAAACACACTCATTGGCGGAAATATGAGTTCAAGGCTCTTTCAGGAAATACGGGAGCGAAGAGGCCTTGCATATTCCGTATATTCGTTCATATCTTCATATGTTGATACAGGCATGCTCGGAGCCTATGTTGCCGTTGATCCCAGCAATGCGGTTGAGGCGGCAGATGTAATTATCAGAGAAATCTCCAGGATAAAGGAGCATGCCGTTGATTCAGGCGAGCTCAAAGATGCAATTGAATACTCGAAGGGATGCCTCCTTCTCGCTTCTGAAAGCACGGACAACCAGATGTTCAGACAGGCACAGAACGAGATTCATTTCGGGCGATTTGTACCGCTTGATGAAGTCATTAGTGATATAGAATCTGTCAAAGAAGAAGATATACTTAACCTGGCCCGGAACCTTTTCGATCCCGATAATCTTGCAATCACAATACTTGGACCTGTTTCAGGGGAAAAACAATTCAAAAATCTTCTGGCAATATAAATATGGAAAACAATCCCACCATACGTTTTTTGCGTTTAAAGCCTGAAAGAGATGAAGATATTCCTCTTCCCCGTTACATGACACCCCTTTCTGCAGGAATGGACGTTTGCGCATCCATTGAAAACAACCTTGACTTAGAGCATGGAAATATCGTGCTTATCCCAACAGGTCTTGCCGTGGCAATTCCTCCCGGATTTGAAATCGAGATCCGCCCGAGAAGCGGTCTGGCCGCAAAGCACGGAATAAGCATCATAAACTCACCCGGAACCATAGATGCTGATTATCGCGGTGAAATAATGATAGCGATGATAAACCTCGGGAAAAAAACTTATACATTCCGGCGCGGTGACAGGATAGCTCAGATGCTGGTTAAAAAGGTCTATCAGGCAAACGTTGAAGTTGTGGAAGAACTTGACGACACCAGGCGAAGCAAAGGCGGCTTTGGTCATACCGGATTATGATATGAAAAACAGTAACCCCTCCCCCAAGGCAGTCAATTCATGCGATCTTACCCTATGCATGCTTTCGAGCGGCAGCAAAGGCAATTCAATATATATTTCAGATGGTTCAACGTCTATACTTATTGATGCGGGATTATCCGGAATTGAAATTGAGCGAAGGATGAAATCGAAAGAACTCTTTCCCGAAAAACTTGATGCAATCGTTGTCTCCCATGAACACGCTGACCATATTCATGGAGTCGGGGTTCTTTCCCGCCGTTACGGCATACCTGTCTACATAAACAATAAAACTTTTAAAGCAGCATCTCCGTTTCTCGGGAAAATATATGAATTTAATAAATTTGAATGCGGTGAAAAGTTTACAATAAACAGCTTAACATTCCACCCATTCTCAATATCCCATGACGCTGAAGACACAGCCGGATTTACAGTTTCGCAAAACAGCACAAAAATCGGAATCGCAACTGATCTTGGGATAGCAACAACAATGGTTAAAGAATACCTGAAAAAGTGCTCGGTTCTTATTCTTGAGGCTAATCACGATCCTGACATGCTCGCAAACGGCCCATATCCATGGCCCCTGAAACAGCGCATAAAAGGCAGGACAGGCCATTTATCAAACGAACAGTCTAAAGCTCTTTTGCAGGAAATCCAGCATGATGATCTTGAGCATGTGATTCTGTCACACATAAGTGAGACAAACAACACCCCCCAGAAAGCCATTAGTGTCGTCGGCCAGGCAATAACCTGCTGCAGGCCTGAACTTGACGTTGCAAGCCAATATCAGTGCGGGGCTATTCTTCAAATATCAGGCAGAAAATAAAAATACCAGCTGTTCATCCGTTATCCCTCACTACCACGGCCATATTTCTTCAAGATATTCGAAACTGACAGGCAGGTCTTCCTCTCTGTGAGGTTCAAGAGTGACCACGGGAGGACTATTCCTGACAGCCTTCAAATCGGCAAGAAACTTTTTAAAGTCTATA
>JAHJJB010000162.1 GCA_018823005.1 Pseudomonadota bacterium
AAAACGAATTTACTTGGGAGGAACTCATGGTCAGAGCAGAACTTGAGGATGCCTATTCTTTTGATGATGTCTTACTTATTCCAAATTATTCCGATGTATTGCCTAAGGATGTGAATACAACGACATATCTTACAAAAAACCTTTCGCTGAATATACCAATCGTCAGCGCCGCCATGGACACTGTTACCGAAGCCCATACTGCCATAAGTATGGCGCGGGAAGGTGGCATCGGCTTCATACACCGTAATATGACTGTTAAAAACCAGGCTATAGAAGTGGACAAGGTTAAAAAATCTGAAAGCGGTATGATTGTGGATCCCGTTACTATTCATCCGGATCAGAAGGTGTGGGAAGTTCTAAAACTAATGGAGGAATACAGAATTTCAGGTGTTCCTGTTACAAAAGGGGATCAGCTTGTCGGAATAGTCACAAACAGGGATCTGCGTTTTGAAACCAAGCTTGACAGGAAAATAGCCGATGTGATGACAAAGGATAACCTTGTTACTGTCTCGGAAGGTATTTCGCTGGAAGAATCTAAAAAGCTTCTGCACAAGCACAGGATTGAAAAACTGCTTGTTGTTGATAAAAAAGGCCGTCTTACAGGCATGATAACCATCAAAGATATTGAAAAAATAAAAAAATTCCCGAATGCCTGCAAAGACAGGATGGGAAGGCTCAGAGTAGGAGCCGCTGTGGGTGTCGGGGATGATATGGAAGAACGGGCTGAAAAGCTCCTCGTTGCAGGCGCGGATGTTATAGTGATTGATACTTCCCACGGCCATTCCAAGAATGTTATTGAGGCGGTTAAGATTTTAAAGAGCACATTCAAGGAAATGGAACTTATTGCGGGAAATGTCGCAACTGAAAAGGGAACCAGCGATCTTGTCAAGGCCGGTGTAGACGGGGTAAAGGTCGGCATAGGGCCCGGTTCCATCTGCACAACCCGCATAGTAGCCGGTGCAGGTGTGCCTCAGATAACGGCCATTATGAACTGCAGGAAGGTTTCAGATAAAACAGGCGTGCCACTGATTGCTGACGGAGGGATAAAGTTTTCAGGGGATCTCACAAAAGCGATTGGTTCGGGCGCCCATGTAGTCATGATAGGCGGATTGTTTGCCGGAACTGATGAGAGCCCCGGCGAGTCAATCTTTTTCCAGGGTCGCAGCTACAAGGTGTACAGGGGTATGGGCTCCATTGAGGCAATGAAAGCCGGGAGCAGGGACAGGTACTACCAGGGAGATCAGACTGAAGAGGATAAGCTCGTTCCCGAAGGAATTGTGGGACGCGTTCCATACAAGGGGTCACTCTCATCGAATATTCTGCAGCTTGTCGGGGGGCTGAAAGCCGGTATGGGGTATGTTGGGTGCCGGACGATAAAAGAGTTGAGGGAAAAGGCGAGGTTCGTTAAAATAACAGCTGCCGGGTTGCGTGAAAGTCACGTTCATGATGTAATAATCACCAAGGAAGCCCCCAACTACAGGCTCGATTGAAAATATAGTAAACAGTAATCAGTGATCAGTTAAGAGAAACTCCGCTTCAGCCTTAAATTATCAAATCAGCAGGCCATATAAATATGTCAGATATATTTCCTTCTTTTGTCCATCTTCATGTACATACCCAATACAGTCTCCTTGACGGAGCCATTAGAATCAACCATCTTCTGGATCGTGTGCGCGATTTCAGAATGGATTCTGTGGCCATAACCGACCATGGAAGCATGTTTGGGGTCCTGGAGTTTTATCTTAAGGCTATTGATGCGGATATTAAGCCGATAATAGGATGTGAGTGCTATCTCGCCCCGCGAAAACTTACCGACAAGACTCCTCAGGACAACAAAGGACTTTCTCATCTTGTTCTTCTGGCTGAAAACAATGAAGGCTACGCAAACCTGTGCAAGCTTGCTTCAATAGCTCAGCTGAAAGGTTTTTACTATAAACCCCGCATCGACAAGGAGGTTCTTTCCAGATACAGCAAAGGGATTATCGCACTTTCGGCATGCCTTCACGGTGAAATACCAACACTGATAGGTGAAGGAAAATCAGCGGAAGCAGATGAAGCAGCCCGCTATTACCTTGAGGTTTTAGGAGAAAGAAATTTTTTTCTCGAACTGCAGAATAACGGAGTAGCGGCTCAGAAAAAGATAAACGAAGCTCTGATCGATATGAGCAGAAGACTTTCGATCCCTCTTGTTGCGTCAAATGACTGCCATTATCTTGAAAAGGAGGATGCACGTGCCCATGAACTTCTCCTTTGTATCCAGACGGGAAAAACCATAAACGATCCTTCCCATTTTAAATTCGAAACGGATCAGCTTTATTTTAAGTCAGGCGAAGAGATGGCCTCTTTTTTCGCTTCCACCCCTGATGCAGTTGAAAATACTGTACATATAGCAAAAAGATGTAATCTTGAGATGGATTTTCACTCCTATCATTTCCCAAGGTTTAATACTTCACCGGGGCAGACAGAAGAGGATCTTCTCGGCATCAAGGTAAAAGAAGGATTTGAAAAGGCCCTTATTAAAATAAAAGCAAAGAATTCGGCTATAGATGAAAAAATGTACCGGGAGCGTCTTGAACATGAAATGAATGTTTTAACATCCATGGGCTTTTCGGGCTATTTCCTTATTGTCGCCGACTTTATACATTATGCAAAGGAAAACAATATTCCTGTCGGTCCCGGAAGAGGCTCTGCTGCCGGAAGCCTTATAGCATATTCCCTTGGAATTACCGACCTTGATCCGATTGAACACGGACTTATCTTTGAACGCTTTCTGAACCCCGCCAGAAAGAGCATGCCGGATATAGATGTTGACTTCTGCATAAACGGCCGTGAAAAGGTGTTAAAATATGTTGTAAATAAATATGGTGAAGACAGGGTTGCACAGATTACCACCTTTGGTTCAATGAAAACGCGGGCCGTTATAAGGGATGTAGGACGTGCGCTTGACATACCCCTGCGTGAAGTTGATGAAATAGCCAAGCTGGTTCCCGATGTAGTGAAGATAAGTCTGGATGACGCATTAAGGCAGGAACCGAGAATTGAGGAGCTGGCTGAAAACAGGGCGGATATTGCTGAGCTGATAAGTGTTTGCCGGACACTGGAAGGGCTTCCCCGTCACGCATCAACACATGCGGCAGGTGTTGTAATTGCGGACAAACCTCTTGAAGAGTATCTTCCTCTTTACAGGGGCAAGAATGGTGAATTTGTAACTCAGTTCGATATGAAAAGGGTTGAAAAGATCGGTCTTGTTAAATTTGATTTTCTGGGACTTCGCAACCTCACGGTTATAGATAAAGCGCTTTCTATTATTTCAGGACAGGGTCAAACCCCTCCTGATATTGCAAACCTGAAACTTGATGACGTAGAGACGTACCGGCTTCTTTCGGCAGGAGATACTACCGGTGTATTTCAGCTTGAAAGCAAGGGGATGAAGGATCTGCTTAAGAGGGTTATGCCCGAAAACTTTGAAGATATTACAGCCCTTGTTGCACTGTACAGGCCTGGTCCCATTGAGAGCGGGATGATTGATGATTATGTTGAGAGAAAACACGGCAGAAGATCCGTGGAATATTCTGTTGCCCAGCTTGAGCCTATCCTGAAGGAGACCTACGGGGTTATTGTATATCAGGAACAGGTAATGAAGATTGCGGGTGTGCTTGCCGGGTATTCCATGGCTGAAGCAGACGATCTCCGGAAGGCAATGGGCAAGAAGATCACAGAGATTATGGCTTCCCAGAGAGAGCGGTTCGTAAACGGGGCTACGGCAAACGGCGTACCGAAAGATGAGGCTGACAAACTCTTTTCTCTGATAGATAAGTTCGGTGGTTACGGATTCAACAAGTCTCACAGCGCGGCATATGCCCTTATTGCATATCAGACCGCGTTTTTAAAGACGCATTATCCGGTCGAGTTCATGGCCGCGCTTTTGACCAGTGAAATGAATTCCACCGAAAGTGTGGTGAAATTCATTTCCGAATGCAACAGTCACGGAATACAGGTTCTTCCTCCGGATATAAACGAAAGCGTGCGGGAATTTTCCGTAAGCGGCCAAAAGATAAGATTTGGTCTCGTGGCGGTAAAAAATGTCGGGGAGGGTGCCATTGAGGTGGTTATCGAAGCAAGAAACGAAAATAAATTCTCTTCCATTTTTGACTTTTGCGAGCGGGTCGATCTGAAAAAAGTAAACAAGCGCGTTTTAGAAAGCCTTATAAAATGTGGTGCCTTTGACTCAACCGGGACTTTCCGTTCAAGAATGATGGCTGTCCTTGAGGATGGCGTGGAATATGGCCAGAGGGTTCAGAGGGAAAAAAACGGCCCCCAGATCGGCCTGTTTGGTGTTCCGAAAGAGAATGAAGCTCATCCCGATATTCCTCGCATGCCTGAAATTGATGAATGGGATGAAAAGGAACTCCTTGCCTTCGAAAAGGAATATCTTGGTTTTTATATCACAGGGCACCCGCTGAACAAATATGAAGATCTGCTTGCAAGATATACAAACACCGATTCCCTTTCCATTAAGGATATGAAAGACGGTGAAATAGCAAGATTCGGCGGAATCATAATAAGCTCGAGAATCATCAAGACAAGGAAAGGGGATTCGATGGCATATGTTGTTACGGAAGATATGAACGGCACCATTGAAACAACCGTTTTTCCTTCTGTTTATGCTTTAATGAGCAATCTCATTGCCGGTGATAATCCTGTTATTGTCCAGGGAAAGGTGCAGAAGGATGAAAAATCTCTTAAAGTGCTTGCCGATACAATTGTTCCTTTTGAGAAAGCGGAAGAGACATGGACGGATGAAGTGCATTTCAATATTGATATAAGGAGATCCGACAGGGATTCCCTGATAAAGCTTAAAAATATTTTTATGAAATACCCCGGTTCGAGCCCTGGTTTTATTCATTTAAGAGATCCGGGAAAAACAGATGTAATAATAGCTCTTCCGGATACAATCAGAATCAAAGCAGGTTCTTTGCTAAGAAGGGAAGTCAAAGAGCTTTTGGGTTACGGCGCGGTTGATACTGTTTGCACGCCTGCCAGGCACTCCTATCAGGCAAACAACAATCATAAAAGAAAGAACGGGAAGGTATATGCGAAACATGTCAAAAGCAAAGCATAATGTGTATCCTGTGCTTCTTGCCGGAGGAACCGGTACCCGCCTGTGGCCGGTTTCAAGGGAGCTTTACCCCAAACAGCTTGTAAAATTTATCGGAGATCATTCCCTTGTACAGAGCACCATAAAGAGGCTTGAGCCTGTTCTTGATGTGAACAGAGTCAGAATAGTGTGCGCAAAAGAGCATTTTCATGAAACGGCAAGGCATATGGATGGAATCGGTGTTGAACCGGACGGTAAGATAATATGCGAGCCGTGCGGGCGGAATACCGCCCCGGCTATTTTGCTTGCCATACTCGATGTCCTGAAAAAAGAGGAGGATGCCGTTCTTTGCATCTTTCCGGCAGACCATGTAATCAAGAATATTCCCCTTTTTCACGATAAGCTGAAATCTGCCATAAAACTGGCGGAAGAAAATTATATCGTGACATTCGGGATAAAGCCCCATTATCCGGAAACCGGATACGGCTATATAGAGGGAGGACAAACAGTCTCCTTTGGAGCCGGTATAATAAAAAGATTTGTTGAAAAGCCTGACAAAGAAACCGCCAAACGATATCTTGAAGCAGGCAATTTTTACTGGAACAGCGGCATGTTTGCCTTCAGGGCCGGTGTCATGCTTAAAGAGTTTGAAAAATTCCAGCCTGTTCTTCTTGGCATGATGCTGGAAATTAACGCGAAAAAAAGTCTTCTTACGAAAAAAAGGTATGAAAAGCTGGATAATATATCGATAGATGTCGCCATAATGGAGAATACAAAAAAAGGGGTGGTTTTGCCTTCCGATTTCGGATGGAGTGATATCGGTTCATGGAAATCGCTTTATGACTTTCTTCCCAAGGACGAAAAAAACAATGTAATAGACGGAGATGTCGTGGCTGAGAATACCACAAACTGCTTCATCCTGGGGCGTCAGAGGCTTATAGCCACAAACCGGATTGACAACATGGTTGTAGTTGATACTCCCGATTCCGTTTTTGTTTCGGACATCGAAAACAGCAGAGATGTCAAAAACATTGTCGCAAGGCTCAAACAGAATAAACGGAAGGAATACCACCAGCACAGGACAATCCATTATCCATGGGGAAGCATCACCCTGCTGGAACAAAAGGATGATTTTACGGTTACAAGCATTGTCATATATCCCGGTTCAATATACAGGATGAAAAATTCGACCGCCTTTATCAGGCAGCTTGTTGTGGTGAGCGGTACGGTAAAGGCAGACTCCGGCAGTGGATTAAGAGTGGTCAAAAGAGGAAAGGCAGTTTTAATTTCCCAAAAGGGATTTACTCTTATTTCGAATTCAGGAGATAATCCTGCCGAAGTTATTTGTGTGGAGACGGAAAAGTGAACAGTGAACAGTGAACAGTGAAAAAGGCGGAAGACCGAAGCTGCTAATAGTCTTCAGTCTAAAAACCTTCAAACTATCAAACCATAAACCAGGAACCATTAATTATGAAAGTCCCCCTTCTTGATTTAAAAAGTCAGTATAAAACGATAAAAGATGAAATTCTTGGTGTGACAAGCGAAATTTTTGAGAGCCAGTATTTCATACTTGGGCCGCATGTTGAAAAACTGGAGAAGGAGATAGCCGCTTACTGCTCTGTAAAGCATGCCGTCGGAGTATCGTCCGGAACAGACGCGCTTATTATTTCACTTATGGCCTCGGGAATAGGACCCGGAGACAGCGTAATAACTTCTCCATACACTTTTTTTGCAACAGCAGGATCAATTGCACGTGTCGGAGCAAAGCCGGTGTTTGTTGATATTGATCCGGATACTTACAATATATCTCCGGAAAAAATATCAGAGACCGTATGTTCCATGAATGCCTCTGAGCGCTCTGATCTGAAAGCCATAATGCCGATCCATCTCTACGGTCAGTGCGCCGATATGGATCCTATTCTCGGGCTTGCGAAAAAATTTAATCTGTTGATTATTGAGGATGCTGCCCAGGCAATCGGCTCTGAATACAAAGGGAGGCGTGCCGGTTCCATGGGGCATTTCGGCTGTTTTTCTTTTTTTCCTTCAAAAAATCTTGGCGCATTCGGAGATGGAGGGATTGTAACTGCCAACGCAGATGCCTTTTATGAAAAACTTGATATTCTAAGGGTTCATGGCTCTTATCCCAAATATTATCACAAATATATTGGCGGCAACTTCAGGCTTGATGCGCTCCAGGCCGCAATTGTTTCTGTAAAGCTGAAGTATCTTGACGGGTGGACAAGAGCGAGGCAAAAGAACGCAGAAAGGTACAGTAAGCTTTTTCAGGAAGCCGGTCTTTCGGAAAATATCAAGCTTCCCGCCGAAAGGGAAAGCCGTCACATATACAATCAGTTTATTATACAGGTTTCGGAAAAAAGGGACGAACTAAGAAATCATTTAACTAATGCCGGAATAGGCACAGATATTTATTACCCTGTTCCTCTTCATCTCCAGGAATGTTTTTCGTATCTGGGTTACAAAAATGGGGATATGCCGGTTTCCGAGTACGCTGCCCTGAATACGATAGCTCTTCCGATATACCCGGAACTTACAGAGGATATGCAGGGTTATGTGGTGGAAAAAATAAAAGAATTTTGCCAAGTTTGATGCTATTGTAAAAACTATATTTTCTCACAAAGGCACTAAGAACACCAAGAAAATATTATTTAATATTAATAAGATAGCTTTGTGATCTTTGTGGCTTGGTGTGAGATCTCGGCTTTTTTCGAAGCTGTGCGGGGCAGGGGAGCTTTTATGAATTCAGGTTTAAACAAGGTGATGACTTTAAGTGATGCTGTCAAGACTTACGTCACCGATGGCTGCCATATGTCTATCGGCGGTTTCACGGTAAACCGCAATCCCATGGCTGCCGTTTACGAGATTATCCGTCAAAAGACACGAAATATCCATCTTTATGCGCACTCCAACGGCCAGGGTGTGGATGAACTTATCGGCGCAGGCTGTGTAGGAAGACTTGAAATTGCCTATGCCGGCAGTGGAAGGTTCGCCCCTACCTGTATCCGGTTTAAAAAAGCTGTTCAGGACGGCACTCTTATAGTGGAGGATTATTCGAATTACCAGATGACACTCCGGTTTATGGCCGGCGCAATGGGGGTTCCTTTCCTGCCGACCCGGTCTTCCCTGGGAACTGATATCATTGATAAATGGGGCTTTTCTGAAAACCTCCGGAAATCGGATGAAAGAATTCCGGATCAAAAGCTTCTGGTGATGGATAACCCGTTTGGAAACTGGGGAAACACTCCGAAAGTTGTTCTTGTCCGGCCATAACCACCGATGTTACATTTATCCACGTACAGAAGGCAAACCTGCAGGGAACTGCCCGAATGGAAGGGTTGACGTTTTCTGATGTTGAACAGGCCAAATCTTCCCGGCATGTTGTTGTGACCTGCGAGGAGCTGATCGGAGACGACAGCCTCAAGGAAAACCCGGACAGCAACCAGATCCCGCCTTTTTGTGTATCTGCCGTAGTTCATGTTCCGTTTGGCGCGTATCCGACAGCCTGTTACCGTTACTACGATTATGACCCGGCCTATCTGAACGAGTACCGGAAATATGCCGAAGATGACAGCCTTTTTCAGTCCTATCTCGACCGGTTTGTATACGGCGTGAAGAATCACCGGGAACTCCTGAATTTAAGGGGCGATAATGTGTTGAATGTTGTAAAGGCGGATCCTCGGACGGGTTATGCCGTGGGGCTGGACAGAAGATGAGAGCTGTGCATAACATCTGATTAAAGGGCCGGGCAGGGGTAATGGCCTTTGGCATTTCGCAAGAAATTTTTATGGAAACATATCAACGCCCCCTGATTGTCAACAAAGAGAGACAGGCAGGGACGAAATCACGGCTTCGTGGGTGTATATCCACTGGGGCTTCCCGGATTTCATGGGAGCGAATTTGCTGCCGTTGGCGGAGTCTGAGTCGCATTCTTGCAAAATGCCAAAGGCCATTACCCCTGCCCGGCCCTAAGCGGAGATATTCAAAGATTTCAGAATAGAAAAGGATACAGAAATGCCGGATTATACACAAAAGGAACTCATGACAATTGCCGCAGCAAGAGAGATCAGGGACGGCGATATAGTATTCTGCGGTACCGGTATATCCATGGTAGCAGCCATGGCGGCAAAGCATATCAGTGCGCCCGGCAGCTTTATTTTTTTCGAAACAGGCGCCGTTGATTCCCTGCTCGAAGAAGTTCCTATGGCAGTTTCGGATTCCCGCGTGATGTTCTGGACATCCGTCAACGGAAGTCTTGCGGATTCATTTGCCGTGATGCAGAACCGGTTCACGGGGCCGAGGGTTGTCGGCATTATGGGAGCAGCCCAGATCGACAAATACGGCAACCTTAATTCAACCTGTATCGGCGATTATTTCAGGCCGGTAGTCAGATTTTCAGGCAGCGGCGGCGCATGCGATGTAGCTTCATTCGTGAACAGAACCATTACCTTCATGCAGCATGAAAAACGCAAGTTTGTTCCCAAGCTCGACTACCTGACCAGCCCCGGTTATCTGGACGGGCCGGATGGCCGGAAGAAAGCAGGCCTGCCGGAGGGCGGGCCAATGTCAGTTATTACCAACATGGCAACTATGGGTTTCGATGAAGTTACAAGGGAGATGTATCTTACCGGGTATTTTCCCGGCATAAGTCCGCAGAAGATCCTCGATAACATGGGATTTGAAATTGATGTTTCACGTGCCAAAGAGGTGGTTCCCCCAACACCCGGGGAACTGAAAATCCTGAGGGAAAGGTGTGATCCCCAGAGGCTGATTTTGTAAAAGAATGGAACAGGGTTCAAGGGGTTAATAAAACCCCTTGACATATTACTAATTTTTTGATTTTAATAAGAAAAATGGTATATGTTAGGAATCGGATATTGAATATCGGAAATCGATATACGAACTTAGAAGTATGAAGTTCGAGGAAATTGGAACTGCCCGTCCTGTTAATCAGAAACCGTGAACCATAAACCATAAACCATGAATCAGGAGCATCCGGAGATGAAAAATTATAAAATACGAAATGTCATACCGGCATTGATTTTTCTTCTTATGTTAATGCCTGTATCGGTTTTTC
>JAHJJB010000163.1 GCA_018823005.1 Pseudomonadota bacterium
ATCAGGAATAAGTTCGGTTCTTGTTATGGCTGCAGTTTTTATCATTCCGGCAGGCCGCATGAAAAGCATTCTTATGTTCCTCGGATTTACCCTCTTTCTGGTTCTGTTTTTAGTCTTCAGGCTTTTAAAACCGGAGCAACTCGTTGATCCCGATGTTTTTTCAACAGTTGTTGTTTACTTAGACACTCTGAAAGCCCCGTCATCTCCCCTTCTTCCAAGCACCTGGGTTTATGACAGCATAAAGGAATCTCTCTCCGGTTCCGTGCAAAGCAGCCTTTTCCATTCGGGCCTTTCATGGAGCTTTGTAGCCGTTATAATATTTATTAACATTCTCCTGGCCGACATGATCTATTTCAAGGGATTTTCCAAGACCCAGACAGCATCATCAAGGGTATTCAAATATAAAAATTCGGATTTTCCTTTCATAGGATTTCTCCCCGGTGCAAGCAGAGCCTTTGTGGGAAAAGAGATAAAAACTTTTTTCAGGGACCAGGCTCAATGGTCACAGCTATTGCTTATCGGCGCGCTTGTCATAATATATATATACAATTTCAGCGTTCTGCCGCTGGAAAAAGCACCTATAAAAACGATATATCTTCAGAATCTTCTTTCTTTTCTCAATATGGGTCTTTGCCTTTTCGTGCTGACGGCTATTGCCGGCCGGTTTGCGTATCCGGCTGTCAGTTCTGAAAGAGAGGCCTTCTGGCTTGTTAAAGCCTCCCCTGTCAAAATCGGAACTATTCTTTGGATTAAGTTCTTTATATACTTATTCCCGCTGCTTATTCTTTCTGAAATCCTGATAGTTGCAACGAACATAATTTTAAAAGTTGAAGCTTTCATGATGGTTCTCTCTTTTATAACAGTATTTCTTATGGTGCCGGGAATAGTGTCAATAGGAATTGGCTTCGGAGCCGCTTATCCCGATTTTAAGTCTGAAAATCCCGCCCAGTCTGTAACCAGTTTCGGAGGTCTTATGTTCATGATGCTCTGCGCAGGATATATAATGGCCGTAATAATTCTTGAAGCAGGACCGGTTTACAGTATATTCATGGCCGGCGTGCATGAAAGATCAATGACGGTTTTAGAATGGGTATGGACAGTCGTATCTTTTTCAATGGTAGTTGTTATAAGCATTCTGGCAATATTTCTCCCAATGCGGTTCGGGGAAAAAGGGCTTTCGCAGATTCTGCCGTAAGCAGATTTTTTTGGACTGGTAAAAAGTCATTCCCACACAAAGATCACGGAGAACACAAAGAAAAACCTGAATATTTTCAATATGCCTTTCTTCGTGCCTCCGTGTGAAAAATTGACAATTTACTGGACTATAATAAGGAAAGGCAACCTGAATGGAAATAGGCTCACATCTTGTAGGATCAGGGTTAAAAGAGTACCGCAAAGAAGTTAGTTGGCGCGAGATCATGAACTATGCCGCGGCAGTCGGCGATAATAACCCCCGCTATTTTGACGATGAACGCGTGGATGGCATTATTGCTCACCCCATGTTTTGTGTCGCGGTTACATGGCCGGTAACCGAGAAGCTGGAAGAATTCATAGAGTCCAGGCTTCTTCCTGCCGAGATTTCAGCCACAAAGGTTCATTATACCGAGCATATTGAATTTCACCGCCCGGTTAAACCGGGAGATCTTCTTACTGTAAAAGGCAAAGTAGCAGCTGTTCTGCCTCATAGGGCGGGAACCCACATCGTTATCCGCTATGATGTCTTTGATCAACGCGAAATACCTGTTTTTACAGAACATATAGGAGCTATGCTGCGGGGAGTGAACTGCCCTGATGAAGGTATGCAAAGTGAAACTCTTCCGTCTGTCCCTGCATGCAGCACACAGGATCGGCCTGTCTGGGAGGCAAAAATTACGATAGACCCTATGCGATCTTTTATTTATGACGGGTGCACGAATATATTTTTTCCGATACATACATCCAGGCAATTTGCAAAAATGGTTGGATTGCCGGGTATAATTTTACAGGGAACAGCAACTCTCGCCTATGCCGTAAAAGAGCTTATTAATCGTGAAGCCTCTGAAAATCCGGGTTGCCTGAAATCCCTTTCCTGCCGGTTTACAGGCATGGTAATCCCCGGCACTGAAATAAGAATTCAATTAATTGAAAAACTTGACAGGGATAATGGCAAAGAGCTGCATTTTACGGTAACCAATTCGGAGGGACGCAGGGCGATCAGTAACGGGTATGTCCTGATGAAAAATCTTTCATCTTAGGGGTTTTAATGAGACCTGCATAACATCCGATATAGAGGCCTGGCAGAGGTAATGGGCTTTGGGATTCCGCTCACCCCTGCCAGGCCCGATTGGAAGATATTCAAAGCTCTATTAATAAGCCTGAAGAACGGCCTCTTTTGCGCTAAGAGTTTTTTACGGCAAATGTAGTCAGGAAAATGCCTGAAAAAATGAGCGCCATCCCCGGGAGGTGAAAGTATTGGAGCCGCTCTCCAAGCAGAATTATGGCCATAAGTATGCTGAAAACCGGAATCAGATGAACAAAGATTCCGGCCCGGTTGGCGCCTACCCTCTCAACTCCCTTGTTCCAGCAAAGAAAAGAGAGGATGGATGGAAATACCGCAATGTATAAAACCCCTCCAAAGGCCTGCGGCACATATCGGGGCAAACCAGTTATGGCAATTTCCCAAAGGAAAACAGGCAACAGGCAGAATGTTCCGAAAATCATCATGGCGGCAAGAAATGTAAAATGGTCAAGCTCCTGCGGCTTTTTACGCAGCAAAACCGAATAAAGGGCCCAACTGCATCCTGCGGCAAGCGTCCATAGGTCGCCCTCCGAAAAACTGAGTCCCAGCAGAACAGAAAGCTTCCCCTTTGAAAGAATCCACATCAGGCCTGTCAGAGAAAGAACCACACCCGTACCCTGCCGCAGAGTGATGCGATCGCTGAAACCGACCCACGAGCCGATTACTATGAGTACCGGATAAAATGAATTTACCAGTGCGGTATTTACAACTGTTGTTTTGTTAAGGGCCATGTAGATGAAAATACTGAAACTGGAAACAGAAAGCAGACTCAAGACAGCAATCCAGCCCCTATTTTTGATGATAAGGCTGCGGTTCCGGACAACTTTTCGAAAAGTAAATGGCAGAAATATGACAAGAGCTAAAGCCCATCTGAAAAAAGCCAGGGTAACAGGTGGTATCACTTCATGAATGCCCCGGGCTACAACGAAGTTGCCTGACCAGAAGAGAGCAGACAGAACAAGCAGAAAGTAAGCCATTGAAATAGAACTATTTTCCTTTTGTGATAATGCGTTCTGGCAGATACCCGGGTCCATCATAAAATTACTTTTATTTTATACTTATTTCTTTTTTCATAAGATATCTCAGTTTTGATCCGCTGCCTTCCGCAAAATTGAGGGGCTTATCGTCATAACTGATAATTTCCCATCCTTCCATTCCCAGCATGTTTAACAGATATATTTCAGATGCTTTTAAATTGGGCATTTTTTTATTTTTATATTTTTCAATAAGGTCCTTAAATGCTTCATTCTTTGCATCCTTATATGAGATTATGCTTTCTTTGCGGTAGGCTGACAGATCTTTTTCAGAACCGTCATTGAAATATACGGTTGTTGACATTTGAGCTATTCCGTCAGCCTCACCATAAAATCTGTGAACAACGACCAGCTCTGCATACTGGAAACGACTGTTCCCTCTTGTCTCTTCTGAATATGCGGTAAATGAAAACAAAAGAGAAATTATGCAAATGTAATATACCGTCAATTTTGATTTCATCTTTTCTTTCCTCCATGTATTCATTTCTTAAACCGAAATGCTGAGCGCCCGACACTCATCATCTCTCATTTTTCTTTCGGCATACATATAGCCATAACAATATAAACAACCAGACCTATACCGCCGCACAAAGTTGTTATAATAAATATTGCCCGCCATAACCATGACGGTACCGGGGTGTATTTACCGAGCCCGCCGCATACACCAAAAATTTTCTTGTCATCATTAACCTTTGCAAGTTTTCGGAGAGAATAATCAGTTTGTTCATTTTCATTAATAATCATAGACAGTTGGTCTTTCATGGTTATAAATTATGGATTTTTTGCTCGGACCCTGGAATTCTTGAATCCTTTTAGTACTACAAGTATGTTATCACTATTTAACAATCTGCGCAATTATAATGGCTATTGACTTGTTTTGAACCGTAATGTAAGGCTTTTTCAGATAAAAGAATAAACCCTCGCCAAGGAGTTTCGTGATGAAACAGGTCGTATTAAGAATCATAATAATTACAGTATTATGTCTTTACCTGATCCCCGTTTCAGTTCAAAGTGCGGAAACCAGACCTGTCCGTATCGGTGCAACGGTTTCTCTGGAGGGAAAATACAAAGAACCTTCAGCCATGATTCAGGGCGGATATAAACTCTGGGAAAGCCAGGTCAATCAGCGCGGAGGACTTCTCGGGCGACCTGTTGAGCTTATACTTTATGATGACAAAAGCGATGAGAAACTGGTGCGCCAGCTTTATGAGAAGCTTATAAAAGAAGATAAGGTGGATTTGGTCCTTTCCCCTTATGGAACACCTCTTACCCTCGTTGCGTCTGAAGTGAGTGAAAAGCATGGTTACGTGATGCTTGCCAGCGGAGCTTCGGGAGAAAAGATCTGGGAACGCAGTTACAAAAACGTTTTTGGAATGTACGCGACAGCGAACCGCTATTTCATAGGACTGCTCGACCTGATGGCGCGAAATGGCCTTAAGTCCGTAGCCGTACTTTATGAAAACTCATCTTTCAATATCGACGTCGCAGCAGGTGTCGAATCCTGGGCAAAAAGATTCGGATTGAAGGTGGCTTTCAGCAAGGGATATAAAACAGGGAAAACGGATCTCATGGGCCTTTTATCAGAAGCCAGAGCCGTCAACCCGGACGGAATACTTCTGTCAGCTTACCCGGCGGATGGTTATCTGCTCCTCAATCTGATGGAAGAGGCAAAGTACCGGCCAAAGGTTGTCGGTATAACAATCGCTCCCTCGTATCCCGAATTTAATAGGCAGGCAGGGAATATGGCTGAAGGTGTATTTGGTCCCTCTCAATGGGAACCGGATGAGAGAATACCGTTTCCGGGAACGAAAAAATTTATCATAGATTACAAAGCGTTTACCGATATTATTCCTTCATATCATGCAGGGTCCGCATACGCTTCCTGCGAGATTATCGAAAAAGCGATAACTCATAACAAATCGTTTGATCAAAAGAAGATAAGAGACTTTATTTCATCGTACGACACAGTGACGGTGATAGGGCGGTTCAAGGTCGATCCTTCGGGAAAACAGATCGGACACAACCCCATCCTGATTCAGTGGCAAAACGGGGAAAAACAGATCGTTTATCCCACTACAATGCAGACCGCGCCGCCTAAATTCTAAAGAACAAAAGGAAGAAACTGCTTGTGAAAAGAGCGCAGCCTTTTTTTAGAAAAAGAATTCTTTTATCCATTATACTCCCTGTGCTGACCGTGGGCATTATCCTTTCCGCAATAGTTGTCCGCTACCTTACACCCCCGCTTTTTTCATTCATTGAGGAAAAAACCGAATCAGAACTCAGGCTGGCTTCAAGCCTGGGTCTTGAGATCCTTGAAGGCCATATGAATTACCTTATGGATCTCAGGCTTGAAAATGATTTAGAAATGATCACCGCGTTGAAAAATGAATCGATCCAGGAAATAAAAGCCGTCAGTAAAAAGTTTCATATGGTCCATTTACTGGTTATTGATGACAGCCTCAAAGTGCTCGGTTCCTCAATCGAATTACCGGAAGAAAAGCTTCATCTTCAAACACTGCCGAAAAACGATGCAGAGATCTTCATGCAGAAATTGGGGGATGAGCGCGTTCGAACACATTCTTTGTACTTTCCCTTCTGGCAATGGCACATTGTGAGCTGCATGTACGAAAAAGATTATTTGATACCGGTTTCATTGGCGAAGAGGCTGATCTATCTTGGAACTTTCGGTGTTTCTATTGTTGTGGTGTTTGCTCTTTTCATAGTGTTCAACTGGCTGGTTA
>JAHJJB010000164.1 GCA_018823005.1 Pseudomonadota bacterium
AGATTTTTCAGTTCCACATAGGTTTGAAACCCGTCGGGATATATATCTTTTTCGTTTGGAAGAAAGACAATATCAACTCCTTCTTTTTTTAAGAGTCTCAAATCGCCTTCAATGTTTCTTGGATATGATGTAAGATCTTCATTCGGACCAAACTGGGCAGGATTGACAAATATGCTTGCAACCACAATATCGGCTATCTCCCGGCCTTTTTTCATGAGGGAAAGGTGCCCATCATGCAGAAAACCCATTGTGGGAACAAATGCGATGGATCTTCCCTCTTTCCGCATCAGGTCGGAACGCCTTTGCATCTCTTTGACATTATTGATTATATCTATGATGTTACCCCTTCATTGATAGATACCGAGCTTATCTTTTTACGGAGAGGTATAATAAGCCTGTGAGTAATAAATGTCAATAAATGCAGGGGATTTATTTGAGGATTATTGAGTTTCAGGGTAAAGATTTGTTTCTGCGCCCCTCCCTTGGTAAATTTTCGAAATAAACCCTGAGTTCTTTAAAACGCTCTATGCCTAAAATGGCTCTTGTCTGAATCAGAAATTGAAGTCTTTCATCCGCAAGCGCCGACCGGGCATTTTCGAGCTTCCTGAATTGTCCTTTAATGGCATCGTCATTTCCACTTTTGTTTTCCAGAAGAGCTCTTAACTCAAAACGCTCTTTTTCAACGATGCTCTTGATTTCAATCATTCTGCGCCCGCTTTCTATGAAAAGAGCATCGAGTCTTTGTTTCTCGTTTTCAGAAAGGTTAAGCTGCTTTGATATTTCAGGATCATTCCACCAGTTTGCCATATGCCTTTGTCCTCCGATAGCATTGGCGGTTAACATTGTAAAAACGATCAATATTACAGGGATTATTTTTATTTTCAGCATATTAAGCCTCCTCTTTTTTCTGTGCTTGACAGAACATCATCACCAACCGAAGGAACAACAAAATCGATAAAATCCTCATCATAATCCGCATTCTCTTCGTCTGAAATAAAAAGATATTTCGCAGGAAGTGAGTTTTCAACGAGATTGTTTACTTCGGTCATTAAAATGTCTTCAGAATAAAGCTCTGAATTCGCTATCTCTGTTTTATTATAAAAGATATGCTTCACTGAGTCGGAATGCATTGTAATGACAAAAAAAAGAATTGTGATTGCTGCGGCAAAAGCGGTTCGCCAGCCCCAAAGAAAATTTTTACCGGCTTTTTCATGCAAAACCATGCGTTTTTTTGGCAGAGGAACAAAACGCTCGGCAGTTTGTCCGAGCAATTTCAGATCCTTTTCAAAGCTCTCTACTGCGGTCCGGCACTCTGTGCAATCAGACAAATGCTCATTTTCCGAAGGCAACATCTGCGATTCGTCAATAATTGCTTTACATATCTGTTCTTCATTAAAATGAGTGCCATTCTTTTTATTCACGGCATACTCTCCTTCAAAAGCTCTTTAACAGAACTGTCATATTTAATTTTTTTAAGGGCCCTGTAAAGATGAGTCTTGACTGTGCTTTCATTTTTTTTAAGAGCCATCGATATTTCCCTTATCCCAAGCTGATCAAGAAATCTCAATAAAAACACTTCTTTTTCAAGAGATGACAGCCTGTTTAGAATAGCTTCGAACTGTTTCCAGAAATTTTGCCGTATAACGCCTTCAAGTGGTCCGGATTCAGCGCCTGTTTCATGCTCATATTCCTGTTCATTTTCCGTGTTTTTATCGGAGAGCGCTCCAAATAAAGATGTAAACCGTTTTTTCCGCTTAAAATCCCGCACCTTGTTAACAGCTATTGAAAAAAGCCAGCTGTTGAATAAGGAAAAATCCTTTAAACTCTTAATGTTTTTTAAAACCTGTATAAATATGTCCTGTGTAATATCTTCCGCATCCATGCCGGAACGGATGCGGTAATAAACCATTCTGAAAATGGTATTATAATAAAGATCAACAATCTGATCAAAAGCATTGGGGTTTCCGGCAACCGCCATTTCAGCAAGTATAACTGCTTGAGTCTTGCGATCCCGGCCGGAGTTCGGGTATTTTTTCTGATGCGCTAAAAGCATGCTTTATAATACCCGTTACTCCGCCGGATGTCCATGTTTTCAATTTTATATGAGAATACAGGAGTCAGAATACAGAATACAGAAGAAAAACAATACCAATGGTTATTCTGGCTCCTGTATTCTCATGCTTCGTTGTGACCGCCCCGGACATGAAGGTTAATGGAGTTTCCGGATAAAAATCCTCTATCTTGAAGAATGAAAAATAATATGCATCCCCGGAAATACCAGCGGGAGAGGCGGTAACGGCGGCAGAATAAGCGGCACTAATACCGTGGATCTTTTAAACGAAATATCATCATAATCGTAATGGTGCCTGTCGCGTCTTTCTATTCCGTTGTGTTTATAGCTATAAATGTGCCTGTTTGCCAGGTCCTGTCTTCGTTCAAGCCTTATGCGCTCTCTTTTGGATAAGTGTCTGTCACGCAATGCCCTTTCTCTCTGCTCATCAATATTATCCTGTTCATTTCTTAAAATCCTGGCTTCCCGGCTGGTTATTCCGCCCTTTGCGATTCCGGCATCTATTCTGTCCTGCTGTCTTGAATGCCTTTTTTCAACTCTTCCTGCCTGTGATTCAACTGCGGCCAAAAAAACGATAACCATCAGAGTCACAATAAATATAGATAGCTTTTTCATATGCCCTCCTTCGTTCGTACATCGAATATCGTAATTCAAAATTCAATTCAGATATTCGTTGGTTTAGTTGCCCTTACCCAAACAAAGCGACAGCTTCATTTTGGTGGCTTTTAACTCCTATAGACGAACGGAGGGTTTAAATAGTTTACTTGTTCCAGGAAAAAAGTGCGGCTCCTACCGCAATTGATAATGCTGTCATAAGGATGAGAACGGTGAGTTCCGTTGTAACATCGGCAAGTCTTGCGCCGTCGTTCATAACTTTCCGGACGGCTGAGAGCATGTGGGTTAATGGAAAGAGATTGGCAATTAATTTTACCCAGCGGGGTGATCCTTCGAGGGAAAACCAGACTTCTGATAAAAACATCATGGGCCATGTTATGAAGTTTACAACACCGCTTGTAAACTCTTCGCTTGTCCCTCTTGCCGCAATGACAAGTCCATATGCGCTGAGACATACGCTTCCTGTAAGAAAGATCAGAAAAAGGTCAAAATAAGAGCCCTCCACCCTGAATGTAAAAAAGAAGCTGCATCCTATCCAGACAGCGGCAAGGGTAAACATCAGTATGAATATTCGTGAAAGAATCTGGGCGGACAGATACTCGAAAGCGGTGAGGGGCGTTGCATTAAGGCGCTTCAGCACGCCTGTTTTACGGTAACGGACGACAACATATCCGACTCCCCACAGGGCGCTGAACATCATATTCATTGCAAGTATCCCCGGGAAAAGCCAGTCGATATACCTGATTTCGCTTCCCTTGATTTCCATTTTTTCAGCAATATTTTTGTTTTCCGGAAACAGGCTTGCCTTAAACAGCTTTTCAACTATATATCCTTTTGGGGAAGTATCACTCACCCAGTATTCATGGGACGGTGAACCGGCTTTTACAAGAAAGTCTATTTTGTGGTGTTTCAGCCTTTCGGCTCCGTCTTCAAAAGAGATAAAACCGATAAATTTGATAAGTCGCGTTTCCTTGAATCCTGATGGGAGATCAATCTCTTTCATGGATACGATTTCGGATTGGGACGGAAAAACACCGACTTTATATTCGGAATAATCTTTCCCGCCGAAAATGATTCCAAAACCCGCTATTACCAAAAAGGGAAAAAGAAAATTCCATCCGAGAGCAGACCTGTCTCTGAAAAATTCAAGGTTCCTGGCATGGAGCATGGCCCAAAGTCTTTTAAAGCTCATATCTATTCTCTAAGTTGCTTTCCGGTTAAATTTAAAAATACATTTTCAAGATTTGGGGAACGGACTACCATTTCTGTTAAATCAGCATTTTCAGACAGCAGTTTGTTAAGGCAGGAATTTATATCATTTGTCCTTATTTCAATCCTGCCGTTTATCTCCCGAAAGCGAAAAGGAAGCGAAGAGAGAGGGATCTTTATACTGTTTCTTGGAAGAATTACGGTAACTCCTTCGCAATGCTCTTTTATAAGCTGATCGGGAGTTCCCAGAGCGATTATTCTGCCATTATCCATTATTGCTATTTCATCACACAGGCGCTGTGCTTCTTCCATGTAATGTGTTGTCAGAATGATGGTGTTTCCCCTTTCTTTGATTTTTTGAACAATGCTCCAGAGATTCCGTCTTGCCTGAGGATCAAGACCTGTTGACGGCTCATCTAAAAACAAAAGCTCGGGTTTATTGATCATTGCAAGGGCAAGCATGAGTCGCTGCTTCTGTCCCCCCGATATCCTGTCATTCATTCGTTTCTGGATGTCTCTTAAATTGCAGATATCGATGATTTCCTCAATGTCTGCAGGGTCATTGTAAAGGCTTCTGAATGTATTTAAGGTTTCACGCAGGGTTAAAGAAGACAGAAGATTGGTCTGCTGAAACTGGATTCCGACTTCCTGTTTAAATAATGACGATCTTGGTTTACCCTTGTAAAGGATTTCCCCTGAAGTCGGAGGAATGATATCTTCAACCATTTCAATTGTTGTGGTTTTTCCTGCCCCATTTGGGCCGATAAGTCCGAAGCAGATTCCCTGACGGATTGAAAAACTTATATCATCGACCGCAACAACTTCTTTATATTTTTTAACAAGGTTTTTAATTTCAAGCAAATAAGACATTTTCCCGGACTTTGTTAAATTGTTAATATCTTCAAACAGCGTCAGAGTTTAGAGAAAGCTCCTTTTCGTGTCAAGGACAGAATGACTTAAACCGGTTCAGAATACAGGCAAACAAAACGCATTTGCATTGACAATATTGCTTTTGCGAATTAAGTTCACTCCTTACAGGAAGAGTTCGATATATGTCAGTACTGCTTCAGAAACTTCTGTTTTAAGATCTATCAACCATAAACAAGGAAACATCCATATTATATGACACCAATAATTTCAATCGTCGGCAAATCGGAATCAGGCAAGACAACTCTTATTGAAAAGCTGATTCCGGAGCTGAAAAAAAAAGGTTACAGGATAGGAACCATTAAACACGCCCATCATGGTTTTCAAATTGACAGGGAAGGAAAAGACAGCTGGCGCCACAAGGCGGCAGGAGCAGATACCATAATTGTTGTTTCTCCGGAAAACATTGCCATGGTTAAGGATGGTGGTGGCGAAACAATTGATTCTGTTGCAAAATATTTTTCGGATGTTGATATTGTGATAACCGAAGGTTTCAAGAGAGAAAATAAACCTAAAATCGAGGTCTTCAGGAAAGCAAGGCACGCTGAACCGCTTTGCAGGAATGATGACAACCTTATAGCGCTTGTGACGGATGATGGCACAGACCTTAATGTACCAAAATTCGGCACCGGAGATATAAAGGGCATTGCAGACCTGATTGAGAAAAAATTTCTATGAACAGCAATCTGGTAAGCTCTTTAAAGGTCTGGTTTGCCGGTTATGTTTCACGCTTCTATACAAATGATCCTGAATACAACCGTCCTATAAACCTGAAAGAAGACCATACAAAGAGGGTTTGCAGTAATATATTAATGATAGGAAAAGAGCTTGGGCTCTCTCCTGAAGATATGATCACCGCAGAGATAATTGCATTGTTTCATGATGTTGGAAGGTTCAGGCAGTATGAACTTTACCGTACTTTTGTCGATGCCATTTCTGAAAATCATGCGAAACTTGGCTTAAGGCAAATTGGAATCCACAAGGTTTTTTTGGGATTGCCGAAAAACAGGAAAATATTGATATCAAAAGCCATTGCATACCACAACTCGGCATATCTCCCTGAAGGTGAAGATGAAAAGACTCTTTTTTTCATGAAACTCATAAGGGATGCCGACAAGCTCGATATCTGGAAAGTTTTTCTCGATTATTACATGGAAAAACGTCCAAGCGATGCCATTGTCCTGGGGCTTCCGGATGACCCTTTTTTTTCGGAAAAAATTCTTGAATCAATTCAAAGGCATGAATTTGCAAAAATGAAGGATTTGAGAACCTTGAATGATTTTAAACTCCTCCAGATAAGCTGGGTTTTCGACATAAATTTTATTCCGTCTTTCAGATTAATAAAAAAGAATAATTACTTAAGCATGCTCGAAGAGACGCTTCCCGTTAAAAAAGAGATATTCTGTGCAGTAAAAATTGCCCGCGATTATGTTGATTCGAAACTGACTGCTTCTATAAAATCAGAATGAAAACAGATAGTTTCATAAAAAAAACACGCATTGACGCTCCTGTTGAGTTTGTCTTCAAATGGCACTCAAGACCGGGCGCTCTCGAAAGGCTCAGCCCTCCATGGGATCCTATCCGCGTTATTGAAAGAAAAGGAGGGATAAATAAAGGTGCAAGAGCCGTTCTTGAGATGAAGGCGGGTCCTTTCCCCTACAAATGGACTGCCGAGCACACCGACTACGAAGAAAACCGTCTTTTCAGAGACAGGCAGGTAAGAGGCCCTTTTTCCAGCTGGGTGCATACCCACAGCTTTGAGCCTGACGGTCCTGAAAGCTCTTTTTTTGAAGACCGCATCGATTATGTGCTTCCTTTTTACCCGTTCGGAAAACTGATAGGAGGCGCGTCTGTTAAGGCAAAACTTGCAAGAATATTCAAATACCGCCATGCTGTTACAACAGAAGATATAATCCTGCTTCTTTCCAGAAAAAATATCAGGAGACCGATGAAGATACTCATGACCGGTTCAAGCGGTCTCATAGGCTCCGTGCTGATCCCTTTTTTTACTACAGGTGGGCACAATGTCCATACCCTTGTGAGGAAGGCTCCATTTCTGGAAAAAGGCGAGGCGTTCTGGGATCCCGAGAAAAAAAGGCTCGATCCTTCGGTTTTTGACGGAGCAGATGCAGTCATTCATCTTGCAGGCGAGCATATAGGTGAAGGCCGGTGGACCGATGAGAAGAAGAGACGAATAATTGAAAGCCGGACAAAGGGAACATCTCTTATAGCCGAAACCATGTCAAAGCTCGCCTCTCCGCCGCCTGTGCTTATATGCGCTTCTGCCATAGGATACTACGGAAACCGGGGGGATAAATTTCTTACCGAAGATGCCCCTCCCGGTGATGATTTTATTTCAAAAGTATGCAGCGCGTGGGAAAAATCGGCTCAGGCTGCCGTTGACGCTGGAATAAGGGTCGCCTTCATGCGGATTGGAATTGCCTTAAGTCCTGCCGGAGGAGCTCTTTTGCGGCTGCTTCTTCCTTTCAGGGCTGGTCTCGGCGGAAAGATAGCGTCAGGTTCCCAGTTTATGAGCTGGGTCGGTATTGATGATGTTGTCGGCGCTTTTTTCCATGTGCTTGCGGATAATAAAATTGCAGGACCTGTCAATGTCGTTTCTCCGAATCCGGTAACAAACCTTGAGTTTACAAAGACTCTCGGACGGGTTCTTTCGCGACCGGCCGTATTTTCAATTCCTGCTGCTGCAATAAATCTTGCTTTCGGAGAGATGGGAAGAGAGGTTCTTCTTTCGAGCACAAAGGTTCTGCCGGAAAAGCTCCTTGAAACAGGATACAGATTCCGCAATCCTGATCTGTCTGGCGCTTTGTCTCATCTGCTGGGTAAATAGAAAGAATTGAAAAGAAATGACTGGAAAATTTAAAGCAAACCTTATTATTTTAATGACGCTTGCGCTTTTCTTCGGCTTTCTGCACCTTTTTATAACGGACGGAAAAGCGTACAACTTTGAAAGGCTGCACATATTCCTGTTTAATTTGTGCAGCGGCGGGACAATAGTCCTTTATTTTACCGAGAAAAAGGAGCATCTTACAAAAAAGGCCTTTCTGTTTTCCATGCTTGCAATCTGCTATGCGGTATGCGCTTTTTATAAATTCTATTTTGTCTCGATGTTTATCGCCCTTCTTCTTGCAGGCATTGTGGAGTCGGTGAGGATCAGAAGATTTTCCGTTTTTCCGTATGATTTTTTCAGGCAGGCGCCGGTTTCAGAAAAGTTTCAACAGGCATCTCTTTTATGTCTTTCCATGGGACTTGTAATATCGAGCCTCGTGATTGCAAACAATGAGTATTTAAAAATAGTCTCCTTTCCGAAACTGAAGCTCGACACCTTTTTCCTAGGCTTTTCTTTCCCGCTTTCCCTTATCACGATGTCCGTCATGTTTTCCCTGATGAAGGATGATGTGAGAAATATCATAAGGATTCTTAAAGATGCCGGCTTCTGGACTGTAAATCTCGGCGTGATAATTTTTTTTCTGTTTATAATGTTCGAAAGACTCGATTTTCAGCTTGTTGTAACATCCATCCTGTTTTGTTCGGTAGTGATGATTTTTATCCTTTTCGCAAAACTTGGAATAAAGACGCAGCAGAAGAACTTTTTGACATCAGGAATGGTTTTTCTTCTTTTTACCGCTGTGACCGGTATACTCTATATTATTTTTGAATTTCATCCTTCTTATAATCCTGAAAAATATAAGATGCTCCTGAGGGTTCATGCGTTTGCATCCCTTTACGGATGGAATTTAAGCGGGCTTGCAGTCATATGCAGGTATGATGATTTTCCGATAATGCTCGACTCAAAATGGATTATAATAATTCACTGGATTACGGTGATAATTCTTGCGCCTTTGGGTTACTACTTCAGGCCTTTTGCCGTGGCTGCCGTAGTCCTTTACCTGTTAATGCTCTATCTGATTCTTTTCAGTAAAGGTTCCTCCGGCGCAAGTATGTTAAATCACGGACATTGATACGATGTTTTGACCGGCTGCCAAGGGGGTTAAAGCAACCGGTCAAAGCGTCAGATCCGTGACGGAGGGGTTTCTATTTCGAAATTCGATGTCCGAAGTCCGATATTCGATATATTACCGGCCGCAGTGTCCTCCGGGGGTTCCGCCGCCGAAACCTCTTGCTAAATTCGGGTTAAGCTTTTTCATCTTTATCATGTGTTCAAGACGTTTCTGGGCAAACATTGATTCAAGCTCGGATATCTCCTTCTGGAGCTTTCCCGCTTTTTCCGTATCGATATTCTTCTTGGCAAGCTCGCTGTTCAATTCGAGCTCTTTGGCATAAATATCCTGTCTTAAATCTCCTGTTGCCTTGAAAAATTCTTCACGCTGGTCGTTTATTTTCTTTGCTTCATCTTCTGACAGATTCCCCATCATGTATC
>JAHJJB010000165.1 GCA_018823005.1 Pseudomonadota bacterium
GCTACCCTGCGCTGTGTAAGCCAGTTCGATTACCAGGGCTTTATCTTTGCGGACGAGGAGACCACCAATGAAACTCATCCTGTAAACGTAATCGGAGATTTCGGCATCATTGTAGAGGGAGGAGGCCCTATAGCCTTCATCAACTTACGCACAGGCGTGCTCATAAAGAAAAAAGCGAGCACCAGTCTTAATCAGATAACAACTGCGGACGAATCCGGATACGGAACTTTTGCTGATCCCGGAGCGGCAGGAGACAGTTTTCTCTTCAAACTTGCCAACAACACATACGGCGCCATAGAGATTACAAGCCTGACCCCTTCGGGCCTGGGATTCAATGCAACTATAAGATATAAATATCAACCGAACGGGACGAGGAATTTTTAGAAAATATCTTTATTTTGATAATAACTCCCGGAACATCTCCGAAAGAGTTGATGATTCCATGAGGATTGAAGGGAGAACTAATGAACGTTAAATTTGTCCGATGCATGTCAATAAGTTTTCAGCAATTACTGTTGCTTATATTGATATTGTTGACCGGTTATGTTTTTCCTGCGGCGGCCCTGACAACTTCACCTGAACCGGAAAAGAAGCCTCAGATTGCTCCTCCCGGAGAAATGGGTCCGGATCAATTGTTCAAGGAGGCGGCAACTGTTTCGGAAAAGAATCCCGATGAGGCGATCCGACTCTACCGGAGGGCCCTTCTTTCAAAGCCTGACGCATGGGTTGAGCGGAAAAAGATGGCCGTTCTATACGAAAAAACCGGAAAGCTTGATGCCGCTTCTGCTGAATATGAATCGATTAACGGCACTCTCGATTCAGCACAGAGTAACGCCGACCTGATAAGAATCCTCGAAAAAAGGGGGATCTTGACCGCTGCTGCTTCTATAGCCCTTCGTGGAGCAGAAAAATTTCCTGACGACAGAACATTATCCCTTTACGCAGGAGGCCTGCTTTTAAAAACTGGTCAGGCTGATAAGGCTTTGGAATTCATAAATAAAGCTGCACGGAACAGATCCGACGATAAAGAGATGTTGTTTCTTCTCGGGCAGGCGTACGAAAATAACGGGAATGGAGCAGCGGCCCTGAAGGCTTATCTTAAGTCAATTGATCCAGGCATAAAAAGCGACAAGCATGAAAAGGCATTCCAGCGGCTTGCCGTCCGTGCCTTGCGGGTTGATGATTTATGGGTTTTTTTGCCTAAAGGCTGGGAACGGGAAAGGAATATGCTTATTAATGCTCTGGAAGGTCAGCGCGTGTATGTCGACGCTCACCCGGCAGGCGATATAAATGCCGTTTCTCTTCAGGTTGCGAAAGAAAGGATGCCTCCGGGCATGTTCAGTGATGAACAGATAAAAGGTTACGAAGATATGAGGAAAATGGCTTCGGAGCTTTCGAAAGTCTCGCCTGATGCCGCAAAGAGCCTTATGACGGAAAGACTTCCTGTTCTTATCACGAAATCACCTGACGAAAAGGTCAAAGGCCTTCTTGTGCTCGCGTCATCAAGCGGTGAGCCGTCAGAGTTTATGCAATCTGCATGTGTGCTCGGACTTAAATCCCCAAACAAGGTTTATACCGTGACTCTGGTCTCTTCAAAACAATATCAGGACGGAGAGAAGGCTCTTATCTCTCTTATTGATTACATAGTGTTGCCATTATAAAGGAGGATCATGATGAGAACTTCCCTGTTAAAAGCTATTGTCATGGTTCTGACGCTTTCACTCATTTTCCAGCCGGGCATAGCTAAAGCAGATGATTACGAGGCCTATAGGCAGGCAGTCACAGCCACGGAAAACGCAGCATCCATGATACGAATGGCTGAAGGTGCCGTTGGCCAGGTCCTGATGGAAGCCATGAGCGGAAAGTACGGGGAACTCCACAAGTGGAGCCTTATTGATGAAAAAATGACCGCTCTTGAATCGACGATAGATTCCTCATTGTCCCAGATAAGCAGCAACGCCCCTGCATTGTTCAGAATAAATCCCAATTACCGGATTCCAAGTGTTCAGCTCGGGCATCCCTTTGAGGGTAACCTCAACATGGCGCGCAATAAAAAACTCGAGCTGCTCGAACTGGCCAAACAGGAGAATGCCAAGCTTCAAACGATTAACAATATGCTCGCAAAGGTAGATAAAGCCCTTACCAATGCCATAAGGGGGTCAGTAGGTGATGCGATCGAGGGATTTATGCCCAACGAAGTGCAGCTCGGGGGAGAAGCAGCGGTACTCGTGCTGGGCGCTTACTTTGGCCCGCCGGGAATTATGGTGGCAGGCCTTGCTGTCTTCGCCTCTTTCACTTTCAATACCGTGATCAGTACATATTACAATTCAAAGGCACTGGCGGATCAGATCAAGGCCCTGAATCCCATGAAAGAAATGCTTGAAGCAAATAAACGAACAATTGAGCAGAACGTAAATGCCCTTAACCGGGCAGCTCAGGAGATGAATCAGATCGAGCAGGTCCTGGATAAACAGCAGAAGAAGCTTGACGGGTACAGGGCAAAGATCAGAAAGGCCGAAGAAGGCTGGGGCGTTCAGTCTCAAAGCGCATATGAGGCAAAACAGGCGGAACTTGTCGAGCAGGCTAAGAAACAGGCGGCAGCCCTGAACAATCCTATAAACGTCAACTCCTGGGCATACGGCATGTCTCCCATCCCGCCTATTCAACCGGGTGAATACACAGGTGAAATAGCTTCCATGGTCGCACAGATGGACTCTTACAGCAAAGCTGTTGAGGATGGCGGCGAGCCTGATAACTTCAGTGAACTTTTATCAAACTGGGACAAAAGCTGGGTAGACAAATACCGGCCCTTAAAGGAGGAGTATGACAAAAAGTATGCCGATACCGGACC
>JAHJJB010000166.1 GCA_018823005.1 Pseudomonadota bacterium
AGCTCCTCCCAATCAGGTTCCGGATACCCGCCGAGCTGACATGCATGGATGACGCGTTTATACCCACTTCCCCATTCCATTTTCCTTTTACCATTTCTATCCTCCTTCCGCTCAAGATTAATGAGTACGCTACATATATCTTTATCGGAAGGGGTAGATGGAAATCTTAAAAAAAAACAGAAAACCACGTTCGAAAGTAGGCAGATTGTGTGGCTGGGATGGGATTCCGCTACGCTCCATCCCATCCCAGCCACACAACCATATACCCACTAAGATTCTCATGACAACCTGTCTACCTCTACAAAGGTTCAGTATATGGGTTTCATTAATAATCTAAATATTTCTCTAAAATTAAAAAGTTTTCTTCCAGATTTCTCCATCATCCTTTTATGGGTTTTATCAGGCCAGCCCCAGTAATTCCCCTCTTCATTTCTACTCTGTGAAATTGGTTCTTCGATACCAGCTTTCATAGATTCAACAAGGTTGGCAAATTCATATCCACTCTTAGTGCAAACTCTTTCATATAAAGAAAAAGCGGTGTCTCCATTTTTCACAGGTACCTCAAATTGTTTAAAAATAACACCTGTATCGATTCCCTTATCCATTTTGTATATGGTTGACCAAACAGAGTTGTCGCCTCTTGCAAATGCCCATAACACGGGAGAAATTCCCTTATCTTTTGGAAGACGCGATGCGTGAACATTTATTATGCCTTTTCTGAAAGATTTTAAAAACTTGTCTTTAAAAATCTGATCATAGTTAAATGCTAAACCTATGTCAGATGGGAGAATTTCTTCCAAGGCATTACTATTGTTTATATTCGCAACAGTAAACATTTTAAGATCATATTGCTTCACAAGAGATAATACCGATTTGCATCTTAGAAAAAAATTAAATCGTGTAATGACATCTATGAGAGACCTATAAAAGAAATAATGACAATATGTTTTCTTAAAAACATCTTTGATCTTGAGAATAGACCTCTTTATTCTGCTTGAAAATACCACAACCTTTATTTCGGTATGAAACCTTTCTATTACTGGCTTTGCAAGCAAATAGGAGAAATAACTATCATTCACAAAAAGTACTATTTTCATTCTACACCTATTTTAAAAATAAATATTCCCATAGGTTGGATAAGTTAGCAACAAATCCCACCGGCTTACCTGCTGAATTCAAATAGACAAAACCAATGCCCTCAGGGGCTGAGCAGATGCCTAAATAGTAGAGGCTTAGAAAACGGGGTCCAAGAAAACTTAAAAAGAATCCTTGGAAGCTCAAAAGATGGATAGCTACCACCCGATCAATATCTTCGTTTTTCATAGGTCTAATCATAGGCGATCTCGATTGAAAAGAAATCCAACACTACCATACTCGCATGCCGACGAACTGAATTGCTTCACAAATACTAATGCTTCGCTGAATCAGTAAGAATTTTCAGAAAATGCTCGCTGAGACTGTTTCTATCATAATGTGCCAAAACATAATCCCGCCCTCTTGCCCCCATCGCCATACGCTCATTCACGGACATTTCCGCCAATTCAATGAGCGATTTCGCCATTGCAAGGCTATCCTCCGCCATGTCAATCCTGCCGCATTCAGCCGCTGTTATCAGTTCAGATGTTTCCCCGGCGCCGGATACAATAACTGGTCTTGCGGATGCCAAAAAGTCGAATAGTTTATTGGGAAGATTACCTGTAAAGAAATCTCCCTTTCGATTGGGCAAGACAAAGGCGTCAGCGGCAGCCAGCATGGCCGCAGACTCCACACGCGGAATGGGTGGTAAAAACATGACGTTGGCAAGACAATGCTCGGAAACACGTCGCTGAAGTTTGGACTTTTCGTCACCATCGCCCACGAATACGAACAAAAACCGTGGGTCGTCCTTAAGTGTCACCGCAGCGTCTATAATCGTATCCAGCGCATTGTAAGCGCCATGCGCCCCCATGTACATTGCGACGAAGCGCTCTCCAAAGCCGGATTTCGTTCGTACCGCAAGCCTTTTTGAATCGTCGCCAGCGAGATTGAATAATGAGAAATCGACACCATTGGTAATAACCGATACTTTTTCACGATCTATACCCTTGGCGAGGATGTTGTCACGAATGCCGTGAGTAAGGCCTACTATGTGCGCCGCTTTTCCATAACAAAACATCTCGATCAAGTGAGCAAGTTTGATCAGTGCCTTATTTTTTACCACTCCGCATGCTACCGCCGCATCAGGCCAGATATCGGTCACTTCAAAAACAAAGGGTATACCCCGCAAACGCGAAATGATATACCCCAGCAATCCAACGCTTAAGGGCGTTGACACCGCATAAATAACATCAGGTTTTTTTAGCTTGAAAGATTGGGCAATCGAAAAAAAGAAATACGTCAAATAATAATATAATCTTTTAATAAAGCTGCCGCGAAAGTTTGCATGCGAATAGACATAATGAATATCGACTCCCTCTATTAAGCGAC
>JAHJJB010000167.1 GCA_018823005.1 Pseudomonadota bacterium
AAAATTAAATAAAGAAGATAATTGATGCGGTTAGAAGGAGGATCATAAATGAAGTGTTATGAATATCAAGCGAAAGAGGTATTCAAGAAATACGGGATTCCTATTCCAAAGGGTGCGGTCATAGATGACCTGAAGAAGATGGATGATGTTATCGAAGCAATTGGCCTGCCTTTAGTTATCAAATCACAGATCCTTACCGGAGGAAGAGGAAAGGCGGGAGGAATAAAGTTTGCCGACAGTTCGGAAAAAGCCATGGCAGAGGCAAAAAAGCTTCTCGGTTCTGAGATTAAAGGCCTGAAAGTCAACAAATTGTTAATTGAAGAGAAACTCGAAATTGCGAATGAATACTACCTGGGAATCGTCACGGATCGTGATTTCTCTGCGCCGGTCGTGATCGTCAGCTCAATGGGCGGTATGAATATTGAAGATGTCAGCAAGCGTTTCCCCGATAAAATCATGAAGAAGAACATCGACTATGCCTACGGGTTGCAGAATTTCCAGGCACGTGCGCTTGCTTATTCAACCGGAATAAAAAAGGAAGATGTCGACAAGGTCGTTCGTATACTCATGGCTCTTTATCATCTCTATAAAGAATGTGATGCCGAACTAACTGAAATAAATCCGTTAGTTATTACTTCAAATGGACAAATTATAGCCGCTGACGGTCGTTTGAATATCGATGGCAATGCGCTCTACCGTCATCCTGATCTGAAGCAATACCAGGAACGAACGCTTGAGGTTATAATAGACGAAGAAGCGAGGCTAAAATGGGTAAATCTCGGAGGGGATATCGGCATTATAAGTACCGGTGCCGGAATGGGCATGGCCGTTCTGGATCAGGTCATTGCGGCCGGTGGAAAGCCGGCCAACTTCCTTGACGGTGGCATGGGACTCCTGGATAAGGGATTCAAGGTGGGTTTAGACCTCATAATGAAATGCGGTGCGCGCGCGATCCTTTTCAGTGCGTATACCGGGGGGCGGAGTGATACCATGGCAAGTAAATTTGTTGAAGCGATTGAATCCTTTCCTGCATTGCAGATTCCTGTGGTCGTTAGACTTCAGGGTTTGAACCAGGAAGAAGCGATACGGATCATATCAAATTGCAACTACAAGAATATGCATATTGTCTATGATATAGATGAAGCTGCCAGAATGGTGGTAAAGCTTGCAGGGAGGGGAAAATGAGTATTTTAGCAAACAAAAAGAATCGTGTCATTTTCCAGGGAATGACGGGCAAATGGGGACAATACTATTCTCTACAAATGATCAACTACGGAACTAAAATTGTGGCCGGTGTCACCCCGGGCAGAGGCGGGGAGCAGGTCCACGGAGTTCCAATTTACAATACCCTTTCCGATGCCTTGAAGCACCATGAGGCGGACACATCCATTACCTATACCCCACCATCAGTGACAAAGGATGCCTTACTTGAATCAATTGAGGCTCAATTGAAACTCATCATTTGCATTGTAGAGGGTATACCTGTTCAGGATATGATGCTGGTCAAAAGAAGATTGAGTGAATCAAAGTCGGTACTGGTGGGCCCAAACTGTCCGGGACTCATTACCCCTGATGAATTCATTTCCGGTTTCATGCCGGCAAATGCCTTTATAAAAGGAAACATCGGTATAATGTCCCGCAGTGGAACGTTAACTTACCAGGCAGCCAGTTTATTGAAGGCAGCCGGATATGGACAATCTACTTGTCTGGGGTTAGGGGGAGATCCCATCGTAGGGCTTTCATACGTGGATGTTTTAAAGATGTTTGCCAAGGATCGTGAAACGGAACTGGTTCTTATAATTGGTGAAATCGGCGGCTCAAAAGAAGAGGAAGCCGCTGCATTCATCAAGGCTGAATTCAAAAAGCCGGTCGTCGCATTTATCGCAGGCCGTTGCGCGCCTGAGGGTAAGACCATGGGTCACGCCGGTGCAATCATTTCAGGCGGAATGGGAACATATCAATCCAAGGTGGATGCATTCCGAGAAGCTGGGGTCCCAGTGGCTGGCTTGGTGACCGATATTTCGAAGTTGGTTTCTGAAAAACTGAAAAAGCGGAAATGATTGAAGATGAAAGCCGGTTAGAGGTTAGCTGAGGACTCCGTCTTGGTTTGTGCCTGCATATTTCAGGAATTCCGGCACCTGACAGAAACAGGAAGAGTGCCCACAGACTCTTTGCTTGCCCCCCAAATTTGAGGGAGGTAACTTAATAAGTTTGAGATGTTGCCCAGCGGAACCGATTATCCTCATAGAAAGGAAACGGTATGATTGTTAAATCGCATGAGGCACAGGAAAAGAGCTTTTTGGGGGTTGATTTTGTCATGCTTTCGCATGGTCCGGAAACAATGATCACAAAAATGCTTTTCAAGAAAGAAGACTCAGTTCCATTTCATAAACATCCAAATGAACAAAGCGGTTATGTGCTCTCTGGAAAATACAGAATTATATTTGAGAATAATGACCAAGAGATTGGTCCTGGTGATTCCTATTCCATTCCTCGTGATGTAGAGCATCGCATCGAAATCATTCAACCTGGAGAAGTATTGGATATCTTTAGTCCTCCAAGAAAGGACTATCTATAAAGTGTCTACTTCTTTCAGCGGACTGCAAACGGCGCATTGGTGTCGATTTGGCTGAATTCTGCTCCGCAGATACATGTTTCAGGTGAGGTCGGCGTATAGGCCGTTGCGAGTTGTTTGATTTAACTCTTCGAAAAGGAGGATCATCATGAAAGCTATAAACTGGAAAGAAATACCAGCAACAGTTCCAATGGCAGGCTTAAGCAAAAGGGTCGCTATCGGTCCTGAGATAGGGGCATTCAATTTTGTCATGCGCATTTTCGAGATGCAACCCGGCATCACAAGCCCTCACCACAGTCATTCCTGGGAACATGAGATCTATGTAATAGATGGGTGCGGCACAGCGTTGAACCATGACGGAGAAAAAACCACTATTCAAAAGGGAGACGTGATCTTTATCCCTCCCCAAGAGATGCATAGCCTTGCCAATACAGGAACGGCAGCTCTTCAGTTTATATGTCTCGTCCCTGCAGACGGTGATAAATAAAAGCCCTCTTTAGGGTTCGTATTGGTTGAAAGTAGCGGTATTTTTACTCGAAGTTGTTTGCCTGTCACCTTGAGGGGAAAGAGGCAAATGTATTATGATAGACGGGCCGGAATGGCTGAAGTTGTCTTTTGCGAATGTTTCGGAGGCAATCTTCCCGTCAAAAGGCCTCAAACGATTTGGGGCGGAGGCCATATATGAAAATCGCCGTTGTAGGGTCAGGGGCCATGGGTTCCCTGACAGGTGGATTGCTAAGGGAGGCAGGTGCCGATGTTCATCTCTATAGCGTGAATCGTGAACATATAAAAAATATTAAACTCAACGGACTCGTAATAGAAGGCATCGGAGGGCAACGGACGATTAAAGTTAACGCCACCATTAACATAGAAGAGATCGGGATTGCGGATTTGATCATTATGTTTGTAAAGTCTTATGATACCGGAGCTGCAGCTGATTTTGCCAGAAAGATTGCTGGAGCTAATACCTTTGTTCTTACCTTACAAAACGGCATTGGAAATATTGAGGTTCTTGGTCGCTTTTTTGATACAGATAGGATTCTTGCGGGAACTACGGATGCTGCAGCTACAATAGTTTCACCTGGCAGAGTTAAACATACCTCCGGTGGTAATATTTACATAGGAAATCTCACAGGGGAGATAACGTTCCGGATTAAAGAGCTCGTCAATCTGCTTCAAAAGTCGGGATTCAATGCACACCCAACGGACAACACTATCGGGATGATCTGGACGAAGTTCATTATGAACTTGGCTATTAACCCTTTAGGAACTATTTTGCGGGTGACTTGCAGAGGACTTATAGATAATGAACATGCCAGAGTGCTCATGAAGAATATTGTCGATGAGGCTCTTCAAGTCGCCGAAAAAAAGGGAATCCAGTTATTATCTGCTGATATGGTCCAGGCAGCGTATGATCTGGCAGAAAAGAATGCCGATAGTCAAAACTCAATGCTCCAGGATTTTCTGAAGGGCAAAAGAACAGAGATAGACTTTATAAGTGGTGCGATCGTTAGAGAAGGGGAACAAATCGGCATCGATACACCTGTGAACAGAACCATGACTTACTTGATAAAAGCACTAACTTTAAGAGGATAACAAAGGACGTAACATTGCTCTTAGATGGATAGCCATTGCCCCTTAAAACTTATTTAAAAATTCAAACACCTCCACCCTGCCCACTTACAGAAATCCTTTCGTCTTTTCTTGACCTTTAAAACGGACTTATCCCGATATTCTTAATTCCTGTAACAAGTTTCATTATGTTATCTTCAAAACATACGACATACCTGCAAAGGAATGCTTGTTGTGAGTTATATATAAACATATTTCTTGATTTGGAGCATGCTCTTGCTGTATCAAGATGTTAAGATGCG
>JAHJJB010000168.1 GCA_018823005.1 Pseudomonadota bacterium
AATAAAATGGGGATGCAGGCGAGGACACGAAGAATGTCAAAGCTTTTGTCTGAAAAAGCAGGCATATTAAAAGGATGAATATAATGGATAGTTCAAATTTATTGTCGATAACCACTTTCATATACGGCCTTGCCGCTTTTTTTTACATCTTTTCATTTGTTTTCAAAAAACCCTTTTCAGGCAGACTGGGAACGTGGACTGCCTTGGCCGGAATTTCCGGAAATATTGCAGGCATAATATTAAGGTGGGTTGAATCGTACAGACTAGGAATAGGGCATGCCCCGCTATCAAATTTATATGAATCGCTCGTTTTCTTTTCACTGGTAATTGTGGTTATATATCTTGTAATTGAAAGAAGTTATGCCAACCGGATCATCGGAGCCTTCACAACACCGCTTGCCTTTCTGGCAATGGCGTATGCCTCCCTTTCTCCGAATATCAGCGACAGAATTCAGCCTCTTGTGCCGGCATTGAAAAGCAACTGGCTTATTGCGCATGTAATATCCTGTTTTATCGGATACGCTGCCTTTGCAATTGCTTTTGGCTTGAGTATTATGCTGATTTTCAAGCAAAAAGATGAAAAAAATGAAAATCTCTTTCTTAAAGTCTTTCCGGATCTTAAAGTCCTCGATGAATTATCCCATCAGATGATAATGTTTGGTTTTTTGTTTCTTTCAGCAGGAATTATAACTGGCGCAGTCTGGGCAAATTCGGCATGGGGCCGTTACTGGGGTTGGGATCCCAAGGAAACATGGTCTCTTATCACCTGGTTTATCTACGCAACCCTGCTTCATGCAAGGTTTACGCGGGGTTGGCAAGGCAAACGACTGGCTTATCTTTCCATAATAGGTTTCGGCGCGGTTCTTTTTACATATTTCGGGGTAAATCTGCTTCCCGGACTTCATAGTTACGGACAGTGATTTTTCCTTGACAAGAAAAAAAACACGGGTTAAACAAGCGCTGATTTGTTTTCCATCCACAGTCTTGGTTATTACTTATTTTTTTGGCAGGGCAAACGGCTTTAAGCCTTTCCCGTTAAAGGGGAAGATAGATGTTTCCTGTTTTTGTTAGTTCAAGGTTAATTAACGTTTGTTTTCGCGGTTTCTGTGTATTTATTAACCACAGCATGACGGAGCTTCCATGAGCAAACCAGATGATAAAACTACAGGGATTTCTGCAGGCACAGACAGCACTGAGGCTGGATCGTCGTCTGCAGGAGGCATTGAAAAGGGTCAGGGAAATGGAGATAGCGGGTTTGTTATCCTCTTCTTCATTATCGGTTTTGTTGCAAGTCTTATTATCGGATGGGTGGTTTTCCCGAAACTTCTTTACTCACAGAAAGCACAACCGATTGACTTTAACCATGCTCTTCATCTTGAGGCGGTAAGCGATGGATGTGAAAGCTGCCATTTATTCCGCGAGGATGGAACTTATGCCGGTGTACCCAGCAATGCTCAATGTGTTGACTGCCATCAGGAAGTGCAGGGGGACAGCCCGGAAGAGAAAAAATTTGTCGAGGAATATGTTGCCAAAGAAAGGGAAGTCCCCTGGCTTGTTTATTCAAAACAACCGGACTGTGTATTTTTCTCCCATGCTGCCCATGTAAAAAAGGCGGGAATGGAGTGCATAACCTGCCATGGTCCAATCGGTGAGTCAACCAGCCTGCAAGTTTATGAGGAGAACAGAATTACCGGATACAGCCGTAATATCTGGGGAAAGAACATTGCCGGAATCAAGAGAGAGCCTTGGGACAGGATGAAAATGGATGATTGTGCTGAATGCCACGAAAAGGAAGCCGGCAAAAGGTCCAGCGTTCAGACAGATAAAGAAGCATGTTTTGTATGCCATAAATAGATTGTATTAAAACACCTAAAAAGTTCGTTCGTTTTTCAGGTTTAAGGGGAAGAAGCAATGAAAATAGACAGAAGATGTTTCTTGTCACTTGGAATTGGTGGCGCCGCTGGTATAGCCCTTTCACCATTACCCTGGAAGCTGGCGGATGACAGTGCCATATGGACACAGATGTGGCCTTGGACTCCTGTCCCTGCAGATGGTGAAGTAACTTATGTGAAATCAGCATGTACGCTTTGCCCCGGCGGTTGCGGGATCTCTGTCCGTAAGGTTGGAAACAGGGCTGTCAAGATAGAGGGAGTGGAAGGACATCCTGTCAATGACGGCGGAATTTGCCCTTTGGGCCTTTCGGGTTTGCAGCTTCTATATGGTCCGACACGTGTTAAGACACCTTTAAAAAGGGCCGGTGAAAGGGGAGAGGGGAAATGGATAAAAATATCCTGGGAAGAAGCCATTGCAGAAGTTGCAAAAAAACTGGGTGATCTCAGGGAAAAGGGAGAATCAAACTCCGTTGCCTGCATTTCAGGCTCTGATAAAGGAACGGTACCCTCACTCTTTAAAAGATTTCTTTCCGTGTATGGATCTCCAAATTTTATGCGGATGCCTTCGATTCAGGACTCTTATGAGATTGCCAATAGTATTTCCCTGGGATTTATTGCCCAGTCCGGCTTTGATCTGGAACATGCCGACTTTATTCTGAGTTTTGGAAGCGGATTGATTGAAGGCTGGGGATCGCCTGTTCGCATGATAAGAGCGAACAGTTCATGGCGCAAAGCAGGCATTAAAGTGGTCCAGGTTGAATCCCGCCTTTCGAATAGTGCCGCAAAATCGGATAAGTGGATTCCGATTAATCCGGGAACCGAATATGCCCTTGCTCTTGGCCTTGCGCATGTGATTATCAGAGAATCCCTTTACAGGAATGATTTTGTTCATGCCGGTGCTTTAGGATTTATCAGGTTCAGAGATCTTGTCCTTTCAAACTATTCGCCTGACAGTGTGGAAAAAATAACAGGAATAAAAAAAGAAACAATAGAGGCTTTGGCTGTGGATTTTGCAAGGTCAGGAAGACCAGTTGCAATCTGCGGCAGAGGTCATGGTAAAGCCCAGAGTTCCCTTGGAGAGTTGCTCGCTGTTCAGGCATTAAATGCTCTTGCAGGGAATATAGGCAAGGAAGGCGGAGTTTTTGCGGTTAATGATCCCGCGTATATTGCCTGGCCTGCATATCAGGTTGATGAAGCTGGTGCTGCCGGGATTAAAAAAGAGCGGATCGACGGTGCCGGGAACGGAAAATACGGACTCGCAAAAAGCCTTACCAACAGGTTTGCAGGCGCCGTCAATTCAGGGTTGCCCGTAAGTCTTCTCTTTGTTCTGGAATCAAATCCGGTATATTCATTGCCTGATACAAAAGCCGTAAAAGATGCTTTCAAGAAGATTCCTTTCATTGTTAGCTTTTCATCTTTCATGGATGATACCGCATTGAATTCGGACCTTATTCTGCCAAACCATGTCTACCTTGAACGTTATGAAGATGTTCCGGCGACCGCCGGCCTTTCAAAACCGGTTGTCAGTCTTGCAAGACCGGTTGTCAGCCCCCAGTTCAACACGAAACATGCCGGGGATGTCATCATTCTTATAGCAAAAGAGGTAGGTTCGCCTGTATCAGACGCTTTCCCGTGGGATGATTATCAGGCATGTCTTGAAGGGACAGCAGGAGATAAGTGGAAGATGCTGAACGAAGAAGGCTTCAGTTCTGATCCGGCATTTACCGCCCAGGCTGTCAACACTTCTCCTGGAAAATTTGATCTTTCGGGCGGAGTTGCTGATTTATCAATCCTGTTTACCCCTGTAAATCTCGAAGGAGACCCCAAGGCTTATCCTCTGCTTCTCCTGCCTTACGATTCATTCAGGATAGCCAACGGGTACATTGGCGACCCTCCTTTTGTAATAAAAACCGTTGAAGATACAGTTCTTAAAGGAAAAGATATCCTTGTTGAGATAAATCCGGCAACAGCCAGTGCGAACGGACTTTCTGCCGGAAGTTATGCTATCCTCAAAACACCGAAGGGAAGCGCAAGGGTTAAAATAAACCTCTTCGATGGAATCATGCCCGGTCTTGTTGCGATGCCAAGAGGCCTTGGCCATACCGCATATGACAATTATCTTGCGGGCAAGGGAATAAATGTAAATGAACTTATCGGAACGCTGGAAGATCCTGCTTCCGGACTTGACGCGGCCTGGGGAATCCGGGCCAATCTGATCAAAGCCTAATTAGGAGCATGAGGTTCTGATGAAAGAAGAACAAAATCACGAAAAAGCTAAACAATTTGGAATGGTCATTGATCTGGATAAGTGTACCGGTTGCGGAGCCTGTATGGTTGCCTGTATGGCTGAAAACAATGTGCCTTTTAAGGAAGATGAGTCGAAGAAGCTTGACAGTATCACCTGGTTGCGCGTTTACAAGCTGACAAACGGAAAACCCTTTCCCGACACCGAAATCTGTTATCTTCCCAGACCCTGTCAGCACTGTGGCGGAAAAGGGAACCATGGCCATTCGCCATGCGTCTCTGTATGCCCGGCAACCGCTACCGATTACAGCAAGGAGACCGGTATTGTCAGCCAGATTTATACAAGGTGCTTCGGGTGCAGGTACTGTATGGCTGCATGCCCTTATCATGCCAGATACTTTAACTGGTGGGACCCTGTCTGGCCGGATGGTATGGAGAAATATTTAAGCCCGAATGTTTCAGTACGCATGAGAGGCATTGTTGAAAAATGCAGCTTCTGTTTTCACAGGTATCAGATTGCAATGGACAAGGCTTATTACGAAGGTCGCGGTGAGTTAGAAGAAAATGAATACCAGACTGCCTGCACTCAGGCATGCCCGGCCAATGCCATTACCTTCGGGGATCTCAACAATTCCGGACATGCGGTACATGAACTGAAAAAAGACAAGAACGCGTTCAGGCTTCTTGAAAGACTTCAGACGAATCCCAAGGTATATTACATTTCGAGCAGGGAATGGGTAAGACGGGCAGGAGATAATTATCTTAAAACGGAAAAAAAGTGATCCGGCATCGATAAGATAAACAGTGTTGATGTCATATAATATTTCAGTAACTGCAGATATTGAGGAGTAAGGAACATATGGATTCAGCATTAATACCCAAGGGAGTTAAGCGCTGTCCGACATGGCAGTTTGCCCTGTGGATAGGCGCAGCCGGCGCGGTACTTTTATGGGGCGTTTTTGCCATGCTGCTTTGCTGGTTCAAGGGACTCAACCAGACTAACATGAATGATTCTTACGGGTTTGCATTGTGGATCTGGGCCGACCTTGCGGTTATAGCCTTAGGGGGCGGAGCTTTTTTTACCGGATTTCTGAGGTATATTGTAGGGAAGGATGAACTGAAAAACATAATTAACTATGCTGTTCTAATCGGATTCATTTGTTACAGTTCAGCGCTTCTTATCCTTGCCATTGATATAGGGCAGCCGTTAAGAGGCTGGTTCATCTTCTGGCATGCAAATGTTCACTCAATGCTGACTGAAGTGGCTTTCTGCCTTACCTGCTACTTTGGAGTTCTGACCATAGAGTACGTTCCGCTTATTCTTGAAAACCGCCAGATAGACAAGGTCCCCTTCTTTCACAGGATCAGCCATAACCTGCACGAGATAATGGCTGTTTTTGCAGCGACCGGAGCATTTCTCTCTTTTTTCCATCAGGGCTCTCTTGGCGGAGTTCCCGGCGTTCTGTTCGGGCGTCCGTTTGCATACAGGGAGGGACTTTTTATCTGGCCGTGGACTTTCTTTCTCTATACGTGGTCGGCTGCTGCCTGCGGACCATGTTTTACGATTCTAGTAACATGGATTACGGAGAAAATAACAAAGAAAAAACTTGTAAAGCAGAATGTAATTGAGCTTCTGGCAAAGATTTCAGGCTGGATGATTGGAACATATATAATAGCAAAAATAATAGATACCTGGTACTGGGCCAAGGTTACAGCCCCAGCATCAGGGTTTAACCTCATGGATTTTTATTCAAACAACCCGTTCTACGGTATCTGGATACTTATACTTGAAATCGTTATCTGCGGAGTTGTTCCGGCGCTTATTCTTATTACAGAGAAAGGTCGGAAGAACCCGGTTATGCTGATGACGGGCATAATTCTTGCTGTACTTGGAGCATGCGTCAACCGATGGGTCATGGTTCTCCAGGTAATGGCCGTGCCTGTATTGACTTTTGAAAGTTGGGCCATGTATTATCCGAGCTGGCAGGAGGTTGCCACAACAATTCTTCCTGTTGCGTATGGTGTGATTCTTATATCCTTGTCATACCGTTATCTGCCGGTATTTCCTCAGGAACAGGAGCTGAATCCTGAGGTTTGATGATTGCGGTTTTATTTGGAGGTAAAAGATGTTTCCTTTTTGTTTTGAATGGATTTGGGATATGTCCCATATGGTTTTTATGGGCGGCCTCTGGTACGCTCTGACAATTATGGGCCTCGGATTGACTTATTGTATAGGCAAGGCTTTTTATGATACGTATATGAATAAGGGCAAAGATGATCATCACCATTAGAATTTAAGAACTCAGAATTCAAAAAAGCGCTTGCCACCAGCCTGATTCATGGGGAAGCGCTTTTTTGTTTTGAAGAACGGAGAGATAATGGATAATATTATTATTGAAGGGGGATGTCCTCTAAAAGGTGAGGTCAGGATAAGCGGCGCAAAAAACGCGGCACTTCCAATTCTTATCTCCTCGCTGCTTGCCGATGGATATTGTACCTATTCCAATGTTCCGAATCTAAAAGATGTCGAAAGCACGAAGGAACTGTTAATAAACCACGGGGCAAAGATTGAAGCCGAAGGCGATACAGTTAAAATCGATTCCGGAGGCCTCAACAACCACGAGGCGCCGTATGACCTTGTAAGAAAGATGAGGGCATCGATCCTGGTGCTTGGGCCTCTTGTGGCAAGGCTGAAAAAAGCAAGGGTTTCACTTCCGGGTGGATGCTCTATTGGTGCTCGTCCCATTAACCTGCATTTAAAAGGCCTTGCAGCGCTTGGAGCGAAAGTTGAACTGGTGCACGGATATGTTGAAGCAAGCGCTGAAGTTTTAAAGGGTGCTGAAATATTTTTTGACGCTGTGACGGTTACAGGAACAGAAAATATCATGATGGCTGCCGTCCTTGCAGAAGGAACGACAATTATCCGGAATGCTGCACGGGAACCGGAAGTTGTTGCACTTGCCGAGGTATTGAACAAGATGGGTGCAAAGATCGAAGGTATAGGCACATCTGTATTAACAATAAACGGTGTCTCTTCCCTGAAACCGGTTTTTGTCTCAATAATACCGGACAGAATTGAGGCGGGAACTTTCATGGTTTCTGCCGGACTGACCGGGGGAGACGTTAAACTTTTGGATTGCGAACCATCACATCTCGAGTCTGTTATTCATAAACTGCGGCTGACCGGATCAATAGTAACGGTTGATGGAAACAGTGTAAGTGTCAAGGGAGGGGAATCAATTTCAAGCATTGACATAAAAACGATACCCTATCCGGGTTTTCCGACAGATATGCAGGCCCAGTTTATGGTTCTTATGTCAATTGCGAAAGGTTTCAGCGTGATATCTGAAACTATATTTGAAAACAGGTTTATTCATGTCAGTGAACTGAGAAGAATGGGAGCGGACATTAAAGTCTCCGGTAATACTGCCATGATTACCGGTGTTCCTGCGCTTTCCGGCGCTCCTGTTATGGCAACAGATCTTAGGGCGAGTGCGTCCCTCATACTGGCCGGTCTTGTTGCTAAAGGCGTGACAAGGGTTAACCGGGTATATCACCTCGACCGGGGGTACGACTCGATAGAAAAAAAATTTTCCATGCTCGGAGCTAAGATTAAAAGAGTAAAAGTGTAAATCGTGATAGACTCGTAAAATATCCCATCCCCATTTTCATTAGCAGCCGGAAGGTTAGCGCATGATTCGCGATGTTTACTTTCGCCCTGTCATTCCACTCTTGTTATCCATGATGGCGGGCATATCATGCGGACTTTTTTTCGACGGACACAGCACATGGGCATATCTGTCCATTACTTGCAGTGCCGGTCTTTTGCTGATCAGGGCAATCAGAAACAAGACGGCAGTTTTTTTGCCTTTACTTCTCTTTTTTTCTCTCGGGTATCTGTCTATTCAGCCCTGGTTTCCTGAAACATTACCTCTCAATCATATCTCCCGCTACACAGACACCAGTCCCGTTAATATATCAGGCCGGGTGACCGAAAGCCCTGAAATAAGAGACAACAGGTTGCTTTTTGAACTATCAGTGCAGACTATCGACATTGACGGCAAAGTTATTCCTATTTCAGGTAAGATCAATGTCAGAGTTTTAAACAACATTCCCGATATATCAGCAGGAGACATGGTCTTTTTCAAAAGCGGGATCAGGTCTGTAAGAAATTTTAACAATCCCGGAGGATTTGATTATGAGAGGCATATGGCATTTAAGGGCATCTCGGGTACGGCATATGTTACGGGAGATGAGATCAGTATTGAAAAAAATGAGGAAAATATAAATGTGAAATGGCTGATCGGATATGCACGAAATAAATTTTCAATCATGATAGACAGCGCTGCATCAGCCGGTGAAGCAGGAGTATTAAAGGCTCTATTGATAGGAGACCAGAATTTCATTTCTCCTGAAGTCAGGGAGGATTTTAACCGCACAGGCACCAGCCATATCCTTGCTATCTCAGGGCTTCATATAGGAATTGTTGCAGCGGTCTCGTTTCTGTTATTTAAAAAAATCCTTTCTTTTTTTAATTTGTTTCTCTGGAACGCATGGACAAGAAAAGGAGCGGCGATTCTGTCCCTTATCCCTGTAATAATATATGGACTTCTTGCCGGTATGTCGCCTTCAACCCAGAGGGCTGTCATTATGGTTTCGGTTTTTCTTTTGAGCTTTTTAATTGAGAAGGAGAATGACGTAATAAATACCCTTGCTGTTGCTGCAATGCTGATTATCGCCATTCATCCTCCTTCCCTTTTTCTGGTATCTTTTCAATTCTCTTTTTTATCGGTTTTATTTATTATTCTGGGAATGCAAAAGACGCTTTACAGGGCGAATAAACGAAATGACGCAGATGGGGGATGGCGGAACAGGCTGCAAAAAAAGACCGCCGCGTTTTTTCTTGTGTCATTTTTTGCAATAATCGGAACATTACCGGTTGTCATGTACTATTTCAATCAGGTTTCACTCGTCGGACTTGCTGCAAATTGTGTCGCAGTGCCTTTAATCGGATTTGCCGTTGTGTCGGCAGGACTGCTCTCTTTTTTTATTTATCCGGTGAGCAGCTTTATTTCGGTATGGCTCATAGAGGCAAGTTCAGTAATTTTAGGGGTTTCACTTGAATTTATAAAGTATTTTGCGAAACTGCCTTTTGCCGCGATTAAAACGGTAACGCCGTCATTTTTTGAAATAGCCTGGTATTATTTATTGCTGGGAGCCGTTTTCTTTATTTTACAGGGAACAAACGGAAAAAATGAAGGAAAAAGAGACGGGAACGTTTTTGAACGGGTTAAACTGAGAGCGCCATTTATTGCAATAGTACTTTTAATAATTGCCGCATTCGCTGATACATGGTACTGGCTTGATAAAAGGTTCCTGCACGATGATCTGAAAGTTTCGGTCATAGATGTCGGACAGGGAACTTCCGCACTTCTTGAGCTTCCGTATAGCTATAATGTTCTTGTTGACGGAGGCGGGTTTTCAGATAACTCCGTGTTTGATGTAGGGCAAAGAATAATAGCCCCTTTTTTGTGGCGTATGAAAATAAAGACCATTGACACCATTGTCCTTTCACATAACGACAGCGACCATTTAAATGGTCTATTGTATATTGCGGACAACTTTAATGTTAAAGAGATATGGTTCAACGGTGAGGCGGCAGACAGTGTTGGATACAGGCGACTGCTTGAGATTATTAAAGAGAAAAATATAAAGATGGAAGAATTTAAAGAGATAAAAAGGGACAGAACCATAAACGGAACAATGTTTAAAATTCTTTATCCTGAATCAGGTTTTAAAGAAAAAAGAGAGAAATGGCGGAAAGGCGATAACAGTTCTCTTGTTATAAAAGTCGTGTTAGGATCGAAATCATTTCTTTTTACAGGAGACATCAAGGCAAAAGGAGAATCCGATCTTGTAAAAACGGCCGGCAGTTCTTTAAAGAGTACAGTTCTTGTTGTGCCGCACCATGGGAGCAAATCATCCAGCACGGATGAGTTCATCGCTAAAGTTCATCCTGAAATAGCAATTATATCAGCAGGCTGGAAGAACAGATATAAATTTCCTCATCCCGAGGTTCTTAAAAGATATAAAGAAAGAAAGTGCAGGGTATTTCGAACGGATGAAAATGGTGCGGTTATAATGTCCACGGACGGGAAGGCGCTTGCAGTTACACCAACAGTTGTAAATGAAAATTCATGAACATAAAAAATAACCTTGATAAGCTTTATATCAAATATAACAAAAAAATATTCGTTCATCCGGACCCGCTTGAATTTCTCTACAATTACCGGGATCTTCGGGATCGCGAAATCGCCGGATTCATAGCCTCTTCGCTTGCTTACGGAAGGGTTGCCCAAATCCTGAAGAGCGTTTCAGGAGTTCTGGATAAAATGGGTTCCTCTCCTTACGCGTTCCTTAAGAATTCGACATTATCCTCATTAGGAAAAAAATGCGGCGGGTTTAGACACAGATTCGCAACTGATGAAAACTTATCTTCAATGTTAACCGGTATAAAAAATGTACTGGAAGAATACGGATCTTTATATGCATGCTTTTTGAGGGGAGTCGGTGAAAAAGATGAAACGGTTTTAAAAGGCCTGGAATTTTTTACAGGGAAGTTGATTTCAGGCTCCTGCGGAAGCCCGGGGCATCTTATCCCGCTTGTAACAAAGGGGAGCGCCTGCAAGCGGCTTAATCTTTATTTGCGCTGGATGGTAAGAAAAGATGATGTCGATCCCGGAGGCTGGGATAAAATACCACCATCGATGCTAGTTATCCCCCTTGATGTTCATATGCACAGAATAAGCCGTTTAATAGGATTTACAAACAGAAAACAGGCTGATATGAACACGGCTCTTGAGATAACTTCCTGCTTCAGAAAACTTGCTCCTGAGGACCCAGTCAAATACGATTTCGCATTAACCCGTTTCGGGATAAGAGCCGATATGAGTATCGACGACTTTTTAAAAAGAGTCCGTTAATCGGTTACGAGTCTTCCCCCGGCTTTGTGTGTGT
>JAHJJB010000169.1 GCA_018823005.1 Pseudomonadota bacterium
CTTTGCCCTGTTTGTGCGTTTCTGCTATAAATCACAAGCAACTATGGCAGAATCAGGTTTATTAAGGACTTGTAAAATCAAAAATATTTTCCTCCGAAGGACACTATATATGAAAGATAAAAGAGGGCTATATTATTATCCTTTTCCTCAGAACAAAAAAGTACGGATGTATGTCCGCAAGGCAGGTGAAGAAATCTGTTTCAGACTGTGGAATTCTGATGATTTAAAGCTCTGGGAAGAACACGGATGGGTGCCCCACGGGGCAATTAAACAGGCCGCCGGAATATATGAGGGCGGCAGCTTTGATCCTGGTAAAGCTTATGATATTGAAATTGCACAAAACCTTATTACTGAACAGAGCACAGGAAAGTAATATTATAAACAATGGATAATATCCAAATTAGTTGATGATCCTACGAGGATTCGAGGGTTCAAGGGTCCAAGGATTCGAGTGAAAAATCCGCCTGAGTTCGAACTTAAGAGAGCTATCAGAGAGGTTGAGAGGATGCTGAAGGCTGAAGGATAAACTCATCAGAAAACAAACACTCGAACCGTTGAATCCTTGAACCCTTTCTCCCAAACAAATGGGAGAAGAACCTAAATAATCGTTGTTGATTTGAAATGAAAATAGCGATCGCTCAGATTAATCCGGTAATAGGTGATTTTGAATACAATCTGAACCGGATAAAATATTATGCCGGGAAGGCCGTATCTTCCTCATGTGATCTTGTGGTTTTTTCAGAACTCGTTGTTTCAGGCTATCCTCCCCGTGACCTTCTTGAAAATAAAGATTTTATCGAAAAAAACCTTGCGTCCCTTTCAATGCTGATCAATGAAATTAAAGGGATTGGTGTAATCTGCGGCTTCGTAGATAAAAATCCGGATGATGAAGGAAAACCGCTTTATAACTCAGCTGTTCTGTTTGAAAACGGAAAGATACTTCAAAAAGTTAACAAAAGACTCCTTCCGGCTTATGACGTGTTTGATGAAAGCAGGTACTTTGAAGCAGGTACAGAATGCAAAGCTTATACTTACAAAGGAGAAAATATAGGGATTACCATATGTGAGGATGCCTGGAATGACGAGGATATTCTTAGAAAAAAAATCTACCATATGGATCCTGTCGACCTTTTGGCACGGGACGGTGCAAGCGTTATTATTAATATCTCTGCATCCCCTTTTCATATCGGGAAAAAAGAGTTCAGATGGAACATGTTCAGCTCTATTGCCCGCAAATATAAAGCCGCTTTTATCTTTGCCAATCAGGTTGGAGGAAACGACAGTATTCTTTTTGACGGGACCAGCTCTGCTTTTGACCGTCACGGTAAAATAAGAGCCCTTGCAAGGGATTTCGAAGAAGATATTATCTTTTACGATAATGAAGAAATATCCGGCAGGCTCTTTGAAGAAAACACGCACCATGTATCCGGCTCAGACAGTGAATCCGTTTTGAAGGCTCTTATTATGGGGACGCGTGATTATGTCACGAAATGCGGTTTTTCCAAAGTAGTGCTGGGGTTAAGCGGCGGAATAGATTCAGCACTCACCGCCTTCATCGCGGCCAGGGCTCTGGGCCCCGAAAATGTTCTCACAGTATTCATGCCATCTGCATATACATCAAAAGAAAATTATGAAGATACTAAAAAACTCGCAGAAAATATCGGAACAAGGTTTGAATTGATTTCAATTGATAGTATATTTAAAGAATTTGTCAGGCTTATCGCCCCCTCTTTCAAAGAGAGCGAACCCGGAATAACGGAACAGAATTTACAGGCAAGGATAAGGGGAACTATCCTGATGGCATTGTCAAACAGGGAAGGCCGGATTCTCCTTTCAACCGGAAACAAGTCCGAGCTTGCCGTTGGTTATTGTACGCTATACGGGGATATGAACGGAGGGCTTGCCGTAATATCGGATATACCCAAAACCTTTGTTTATGAACTTGCGCATTTTATAAACCTTGAAAAAGAAATTATTCCGGCAAGCATAATAGATAAAGCCCCTTCTGCCGAGTTGAAGCCGGATCAAACCGATCAGGACGACCTGCCGCCCTATGATATACTCGATTCAATATTAAAAGGATATATCGAAGATTTAAAAGGAGCAGATGAACTGGTTTCCGGAGGCTTTGATCCTGAAATCGTGGAAGATGTGATATCGAGGGTTGACAGGAATGAATACAAACGGCATCAGGCCGCTCCCGGCCTTAAAGTCACAACAAAGGCTTTTGGTTACGGGAGAAGATATCCCCTTGCCCAGAGGTATAATAATAGAATCATCAAAAAAGATAGTTGATGGTCCTGTTAGGATTCAAGGGTTCAAGGATTCCAGGAGTCAAGTGAAATACTTAGGAAATTCGAATCTCTGAATGCAGTGAAACATGAGAATACAGGAGCCAGAATAGCTATGGTTTGTTTTTCTTCTGTATTCTGTATTCTGGATTCTGACTCCTGTATTCTCATATTATTCCTTTTTCACCGAATTCCCTTATCTTCTCGTCGTTATAACCAAGTTCACGAAGTATATCTCCCGTATTTTCCCCGAAACCGGGCGGCGGCGTCCGGACAGAGCCGGGAGTTCCGCTCAGCTTGACAGGAATGCCGAGAATTTTTCGTTTTTTGCCGTCCTTTCCTGATATCTCAAGAACCATCTCTCTTTCAGCAAAAAGCGGATCTTCAAGGACTTCGGGCAAATTCTGAACTTTTCCCCAGCATACATCTTCCGATGAAAGGATAACCGACCACTCATCCAGAGTCTTTTTCTTAAAGGTCGTTCTCATAAAATCAATTAATTCAGCCCTTTTTGTTTCATCATACTGAAGAGCGGCATATTCCGGAACCCCCATGATTTCACACAGCCTTTTCCAGAAGCGGTTTTCAACGGCTCCTATTGAAAGGTAACGCCCGTCAGCGGTCTCATAAGTGCTGTAACAGGCATAGCGGTGAGATAGAAACGCATCCCCCCGCCTTGTTATCTGCCCTGAAATCTCCTGATAAAATAGCGGGACGGGCATAAGACTTACCATTCCGTCAGTCATTGATATATCTATGTACTGCCCTGAACCTGTCTTCTCCCGCGCGTACAGGGCAAGAAGAATCCCGATGGCAGCATTCATCCCTCCGCCTGCTATGTCTGCTATCTGGACGCCCGGAATGGCCGGAGCCTTATCGGGTTCTCCGATCAGATCAAGGACTCCTGAAAAACTCAGGTAATTAGCATCGTGCCCGACTCTGTCTCTGTATGGCCCGGTCTGGCCATAGCCGGTTATTGAACAGTATATTATCCCGGAATTAATTTTGCGGACCGCTTCATAGTCTATTCCCAGCTTGTTAACGACACCCGGTCTGAATCCTTCCATGAAGACATCGGCTTCTTTCACCAGCCTGAAGAATATTTCTTTTCCTTCCTGCGTCTTCAGATTAAGCGACATATGTTCCTTATTCCTGTTCACGGGATCAAAAAAAAGACCGTCCGCCAGGAAACGCCTGTCTTCAACTGCGATTACCCTTGCTCCATGATCGCCAAGTATCATTGAACAGTATGGACCCGGTAAAAGGCGGGACATATCTAATACTTTTATTCCTGATAACGCACCATTAGTAATCATTTTTCCTCCGGCAATTTTTTCCAAATATATCTTGTAAAATGAATGCTTATAGCCCTTTGAAAACAGGCTTCCTTTTTTCCATGAACGCTCCGACAGCCTCTATCAGGTCTTCTGACGGAAGCATCGCAGAGTTTTTCTGAGCAACATACTTTAGTCCCGGATAAACACCGTTGTCTCTGCTGAATAGAATAACGTCCTTAACTCCCTGTACTGTCAAGGGCGGATTTTCCGCAATATTCAGGGCAATATTTCCGGCCTCTCTTTCAAGTTCTTCCCGGTTTTCACAAAGCCTTGTGATAAAACCTATTTGTAAAGCTTCATTTGCTGAAAAATCACGCCCGGTTAGCGCAAGTTCCCTGAACCATCCTTCACCGATAATGTGGGGAAGTCTCTGAAGGGTTCCAAGATCGGCGATTATGGCCATTTTTGTCTCCCGTATGCTGAATATCGCATCTTTCGAAGCAATGCGAATATCACAGGCACAAAGCAGGTCAACCCCGCCTCCTATGCAGTTCCCGTGAACTGCCGCAATCACGGGCTTACGGCACCTTTCAATTATATTCATGCTCTCCTGAAGTTCAAGTATCTTGTCACGCGTGATATCCCGTGAGCCCGCAGAGCCGTTCCCGAGAATATCCCCGGCCTCCATAAGATCAAGTCCTGCGGTAAAGCTCTTCCCTTCGGCATTGATTATAATTGCGCGGATATCAGGATTTTTGTCAAACTTTTCAAAATGCCCGGCAAGTCCTTCGAAAAAAGCAAAATCCATGGCATTCAGTTTTTCCGGCCTGTTAAAGGTCAAACGTACTATGTGGCCGTCTTGTTTTATTCTAAAAGGATCTTTTTTATTCATATTCCCTCCGTATGTTTGCTCCTTTATTTTTCCGGAAAAGAGACATATTAAACTCTGTTATGTCAAGAGTCCGATTTTTAATGGTGCATTTCTCAACACTGCCGTGGTTTAAAGTGACCGGAGGATCCCTGAAGATGCCAACGCCTGAAGGGGTTCCGGTGAGAAACAATATAGGCAATTCCTCCGAGAAAGTCTCGAAGGGCAGACAGGAGGAATTACCTATGCATGACCGGGCGAGTCTATCGCATGTAAGATTGGATTGCAAACACCATGTTGTATTTGTACCCAAATATCGCGAGAAGAAGGTGTACGGGAAATTTCGGAATCAAGTTGGAGAGTGTTATTTGTTAGTTCAATGAGCTTTCCGTTAATGAATATATTAAGGCATAATGCTCTGGGTTAAACCGTCTATCTATCCATCCAAAATACACCACTTCGTATCGCATCTTCCGGATTTACTGTCGCATCTGTCACCTTCATTGTTGACCTATATTAACCGGACAGATCGTGTGCAACAAACCATGACAGTTTACAGACTTCTGACACGCTTAGCATCGAGATTTGAAAAATATGATCATTTATGTTAGCTTATTTCTTATCATGAAAAATATTCTGTTCGCCAGTTTACGTGCTCGGCTAATGCTCCTAGTCCTTTTCGTTATTTTTCGTAAACTTTTGTGTTTCTGATATAATGCTTAAACCAAGGCAGTACTACAAAGGAGATATGAATGAGGAGAAAAGACGGGATAGAAATTATTGTTGGGATACCTTCTTATAATGAGGCAGATACTATTACACACGTAGCTGAGGTTGTGGGTCAGGGGCTTGAAGAATATTTTCCGAACAGGAAAAGCATCATTGTGAATGTTGACAATAACAGCCCTGACAATACGCGGGATGCATTCTTGGACGCGCGGACATGTATAGAGAAGAAATATATCAGCACGGCAAAAGGGGTGCGTGGTAAGGGAAACAATTTTCTAAACCTCTTCAGTTTTGCAAAAATTGCGGGAGCTGAGGCCGTTATTGTTGTTGATGCAGATCTCAAATCCATCACAAAGGAGTGGGTTGCCTATCTGGGCGAACCTCTCTATAAAGGATACGATTATGTGACGCCGCTGTATTCAAGGCACCAATTCGACGGCTCAATAACAAACCATATGTGTTACCCCCTTTTTTTCGGAATTCTTGCAATGGACATTCGGCAACCGATTGGAGGTGAGTTTGCTTTTTCGCCGAGACTCATGAATTACTGGCTCAAGCAGGCTTTGACAGAGCAAATCAGGAATTATGGAATAGATATTTTTATGACACTTCATGCAGTGCTCGGCGGCTTTAAAGTCTGCCAGAGTGGTCTTGGTGCAAAAATTCACAAGGCGAGCGCGCCCAAGCTGGGGATAATGTTTGAACAGGTTATAGAGACTCTGCTGAGCATCGTAGTGCTGAACAAAAAAAAATGGCCTCGTCGTGTAATTAACGATATTGTTGAACCGCGTATTTTTGGACTCTCTTCTGTCACAGAACCGCAGGAGATTGAGTTTGATATCAAAGATATGAAAGATAAGTGTCTGCTGGCCTGGCACGATAATATGGAGACGCTAAAGGAACTTCTTGATTCCTATTCGCTTTGCTTGGTTCAGGAAATGTTTGAAATGGATCACTATACCTTGGACATTTTGCTCTGGACACAAATATTTTACAGGCTTTTCTTCAAATATGACGTATCCGCCAGCTTCTCAGAACGGAAAAAAATTATAGACGCAATGAAACCTCTGTACCTCGCAAGAAGCATCAGTTTCAACTATGAAACCTGGAAGTACAACATTAAATATGCAGAGAAAGAAGTGAGGAAGCAGGCGCTAGGATTTGCTTCTCAAAAGTATTACCTGCGGGGGTTGTACGGGTGCGAAAACGAAAAGAAGACCAAATTGCAGTCGAAGCAGGTCAAATCATGAATTCATAGACGGAAGGCGTTGCTATACTGCAAGTTATGCGTTAACGTCATGTCAAAGAAAGATGGTATATGGTATAATAATCCACGGGACAGATACCATATGAATTAGTAAGAGCACATTTACTTAAGTCGTCACAGCTTCTCACTCAAAATGAACGACTAATTCCCTAAACACTTTGAACATAGTGAGACAGCGGAGTTCTTTGTGGGGGTGGTTCAGACACTCTTTCGAGATGAGATTCTGTCTCGTCGGCGCGGCTTATTTCATGCTTTGGGAAGGCTTATCTGATGAAACCAAAGTTGCGCATTTGGTGACGTTAGCAGCCCCCCTTCTTCCTGTAACACACACATTGCTAAACTTGATAGAACCACTTGATTTCAAACATAAATAAACGATGTTTATTTCTCAGCTGTTATGATATGGGATTAGAATACTGGATTTATTATTTTCAGCGGATTAGAATTATTGTATGGACTTTGAGTCCATTACAGAGATTATGAGTCAGAATACTGAGAAAAAGGGACAATATAATTCGTCCATTCCGTGAGGCTGATTTGTGTTCACTCCACCGCATGATTTGCGATACGATTAACGTTTCCTATTCAGGTGTGTATCCCGTTCGTGCTGTTCAGTTCTTTAAAGAGTACCATTCCGAGAAGAGGATAATGGAGCGAAGTCAGGCGGGTGAAGTATTGGTTATCGAAAGAGGCGGTCCTATAGTGGCGACGGGTGCCTTAGTTGGGAACGAGATAATGGGAGTCTTTGTCAAGCCAGAAAATCAAGGCCAAGGCTATGGTAAAACGATAATGAATGAACTAGAAAGTAAAGCAAAGGGAAAAGGCTTGTCAGAAGTCCGATTGAGCGTCTCTTTGCCATCAAGAAATTTCTACGAACATCTTGAATATGAATTGCTTGCTGAGTGTTCGCTCGACGTGGGTGAGGGTCAGCATCTGGACTATTGGCCAGGAAGAAAGGCTTTGACCTCATAATTATCTGGCTGCACCCGATCGCCGAAAAGCTTGCTATAGTTGAGCCGTATGCTACTCTCTTTCAATCCGTATTCCTCAATTCTGACAACTGTCCACTATAAAACAGTTGTTGGTAAGAACAGCGATTCAGGTTGTTCAGCGATATTGAGAAATCTTAAAGCGGTTTTTTATTGAAGCCTTCCTCCTTATCAATAAAATGTATATTTCAATAAAACTGCATGATTTCAAATAGTAATACTTGCTGACGGGGTTGTTTATTCCGAATAACAGTGCGCCTTATTTGATTGTACCAGCCCATAGCATAGAGTAATGCGCTCAATAAAATATATAATGAGAAAACAAACAGATATAATGGGGAGGTTCGCATGAAACGAATGATGGCAGTCCTCGCTTCACTGTTCTGTATCACACTGTTTGCCGCTTGCGCCGGCAGCGTGCCGATGATGGCAAAAAACCGGGTATCCATCCGATCCGTTGTCATCGACCGACAGGTCACGATCCCGGAGGTAATGTTCTACCGAGGGCCGGAATTTGCGCTCGAAGCGTTTGGCGTGGTTGGCTATGTGGCTGGATACAACATCAAGATGAGAAATGAAGAAAAGCTAAAATTCTTGATGGAAAAAAAACATATTGAAGTTTCACAGATCGTTCGCGATGAGTTCATCGCGGTGGTAGAAGCCCGCCATGTATTTCCCTCGCTCGTTCCGGATGGCGGGGATGCAACCATAACTCTGACGATAAAAACATACGGGCTGGCATACGGTCTTTCGAGCGAATTGAAACCTATACTGGGTGTGGAAGGCTGCATGACAGGATCCGGCGGTTCGATTATATGGAAAAAATACGCATATGTCACTAACATGGGCGACCAAACCCCATCTTATACCATCGGCGAATTAGTATCGGACCCAGAAAGGATTCGGCAGGCGTTTCAGGTGTCTGCTCAAATCGTTGCAGCGGACCTTGTTCGACATATGCAGGGTTTCTGACATCTGGCAAGTCAAAGCGACATCGACTTTTATGCACGTTCAACGGGTATTCATTATAGAATATTTCATCCATTTGACATGTAATGGGGTCTGTGGTTAAATTGTAAATGTAGATCCCAATAGCATGTTTATCAAAGCACCATCAACCCCTATTGAGCTCATTGCGCCATTCATTATGTAAGAAAAATACGGATTTGATTATTATCTCTGCCAACACCTTAGATTAATTCATGCAAAGCTGGACTTCAGGGAAAAAATGGACTCTATGCTGTAATCTTCCGCAAACCAGGACGGTCTGCATACTACTGACATTTATGAAAAATCATTGACATGGTCAATTTTTATGGTTTAACAAAATTTATGAGGGGCATTTCCTTCCGTATGGACACTATTTGGCCTTGCTGATTGAAACACCATTAAAAAACTCATCTTTAGAACAGCTACTGACCTCTTGGAGTAATTATAGAATAAACTTTCAGAAAATGTCCGCATCATTTTTTTACCTGTATGAAAGAAAGGAGGAAACCATGCGACCATTCAAATATAAAAGATTAATGATAATACTCATCAGTCTAATTCTGATTATTGCATTTGGTGTCAGTAATTCAATCGCGCAGGAAAAAGGCAAACAACAACCTGCTGCAGCCATCAGGTTGTTGTTTGAAGCAAGTTCAGCGAGGAACTCCCTTAAGGCTAACGGTAAATGGGGACCTGTTTACAGGCAAAATGTGGACAAAATCAAAAGGGATTTGAAACAGATGCTTGTGAAAGCGGGCTTCAGGATAATACCTGAATCATCCCGCAAAGGCGATGCTCTGCTACGGGTAAAGTATCGTGAAAGTGTTTCTCCGGTGCCCCAGTTTGGGAACACTCAATTTTCTTTTGGATTCACACTGGAGAACCGGGAAGGAGTCATACTGCTTGACGAGGGATTGAATTCCGACTGGGACTGGGAACCGGACAAGCTCTTTGATTACGCCTGCCTTCCGAAACTTATAACAGGCGCACTTGAAGGAAAAGAGAAAATCGATATTTTTCTACCCTTTCTGGCGGAAAAAAAATATGATTTACGCGTATTGGAGATTCTTGTTAAGATCGGTGATCCCCGTGCCGTGGAAGACATAACTCCACTGCTCAGAGATAGCAAGGAAAGGCTCAGAGCTTCGGCTTTATGGGCTCTGCAGAGTCTTGGTTACGAGCCAAAGAGCGACAGAGAAAAAGCGGCCATGGAAATTGTCAAGCTCATGAGAGGGGGTGGCCAGGTTACAAGACATCAGGAGGTAATCCATAAGTACGGGCTTCCTGCCTTAGAGCTCTTTCTTGAAGACCTGAAGATGCATCCGCCACGTGGTTATTCAAGAGATATCCCGAAAAATGCATTCATAGCCCTTAAGTTTGCGACCAGAAAAAGAAATCCGGAGTGGAACGATTCCGTTGTCAACAACCTTGTCGATGCCCTGGAGAAGAATGGGTATGACCTCGAAAACAAGAACGAGTATCTCAAAGAGGTCATATCACTGCTGGGCATTGTTGGGGATCATCGGGCGATTGAATCTCTGAATAAATATCTCGACCGGGCTGAATTCGCCACGAGTGCCGAGGTAACCATAAAAAAGATCGAGAAGATGGCAATCATAGAATAGCAATCGGAACACAAATGTGTTCGTGCGCCGCATATAAATTCTGAGAAATCAAGCGCAATCCGCAGTATCCCTCCACCTTACCATTCCCGGCAGTACGGGAGGAGAGGAAGTTATAAAGATACTGCTGGGAATGGATTTTGTAGTTAAAGCCATTGTTTGCAGCGGTTACTCAAATGGTGTAAATCTTCAATTCGGACTGATAATAGAAGTCTATTTCCCTATTGACTTTCCATTCGCAGAAGAGCATTAGTTAATTATCGTTTCTATTCTTTTATCTCAACAAACTCCTCAACCTTACCCTTTACCTTCTGGAGTTCATTATGAAAATGATTTATCGGAAGGTGCCAATATTTTAGCCTCCAGGGGATTATTGCGTTCCTTGGAGGCTTTCATATTTTGTCTCTATAAAACCAATCCGGAAAAGCAAAGTCCGAAAGCTAATGTTCCTATCAACATACTTGTTCTTCCAGTTATAAAATGTCTGTTCGGATATCCCGCATTTTCAGTTTCTGGGGTTAAGATCACTATCCGGAAAAAGTTCTGGTGCCGGCTCATATTCTCGAAAAAGAGGCTGTGATAAAATAATTAACAATTTAGATACTTGTTCAGGAGGAGTTTATGATTATTAAGGGAATATGGTTAAGAATTTTTTTGATTATGATTACGTCCTTTTTTTTAAGTTCAGCGGGATTTGCGGTGGACAAGAATGTTTCCACAAAAGTAGCTTTAACTGCAAAGGGAAAAAAATTGCCTGAGCCGGTAATAGTTGCTGTTGCTGAGTCACTTGAGCCGAAACCGGCAACTGCACAAAATATCACTAATTCCATTGGTATGACATTTGTTTATGTAAAGCCCGGCACATTCATGATGGGTTCGCCTCCAAATGCTCCGGTAAGGGAGGATGATGAGACATATCATCAGGTTACAATCAGCAGCCATTTTATATGCAGACTACGGAAGTGACGCAAGGACAGTGGAAACGAATCATGGGGAACAACCCTTCCCAATTCAACAGTTGTGGTGAAGACTGTCCAGTGGAGCAGGTCTCATGGAACGATGTCCAGGACTTTATTAGGAGGCTCAATCAGCAGGAGAAAACTGACAAATATCGTCTTCCCACAGAAGCGGAATGGGAGTACGCGGCAACAAGTGGCGGACAACAGGAGCAATTTGCCGGGACGAACAACCAACCCGATTTAGGCGAATATGCATGGTATTCTACTAATTCGGAGGGCAAGACCCATCCTGTAGGGCAGAAAAAACCCAACGCCCTTGGGTTGTACGATATGACCGGCAACGTCTGGGAATGGGTGCAGGACTGGAAGGGAGATTATCCATCTGGCAATATTACCGATCCAACAGGTCCGTCTTCTGGCCCGAACCGTGTCATTCGCGGTGGCGCTTGGGCCATGCCCGCGCACGTCTGCCGCTCAGCGGTTCGCTACGGCCGAGTCTCGGACAGCGGGGTTGGCCGTTTAGGGTTCCGTCTCGTCAGAGTAAATTAATTTTAGGGTTTTTAAATTTTGACCTTTTGGAAGCCCATCACTGACCCCGTAAGGAGAGTCAGTGATGGGTGTTTTTAAATATATATTCAAGATTTTCACGATTGCCCGCAACAAATTCATAATCATAGGCAGAACTGCGATGATAACCGAATCTTTCGATCCGTAATACTCAGTTCCAATGATCGTTCTTCACTGAGCAGCAGTAGGTGTTAACTGAAAAATTCCTGCAACTGGGCTTTGTCAGTGCCTTAGATGTTTCCCAGCGTGTTTTGTTCAAGAAGTCCTATACAAACAGAATATCCCCAAATCCAAATCTTGTTAAAACAAAACCTCATAAAATAACTGTAAAAAGCTCTTATTATAAGTGATAAATCTTTCTGACAAGGAAAAGCTGTAGAAAACCGATCCGGAGTTAAAGAAACCACTATTTTTCCCAGTGAGTAAAGACCGATTGAAATGTTGTTATTCCGCAATTTTGGTCGGGTAGCCGGGTGGCGAGAAAAGATCAAGGATTTTGGGTTTTTATGACATCATGTGCCTTAATCTTCCGCTTGATCTTTGATACAGAAATCTTCAACAAAACGTGAGCATCTTGAAAGAGTGTCCGGTTTTGTACCCGTTTGGCTTGCCATGATGATTTCAGGGCATAAAACAGAAAAGCTACTGAGAGGGGCCCTGAGCAACGATTCTTGCCATATACTTTTATCGGTGTTTTCACGGTAAAACGCGTATCCTCATTTAAACTGGATTATCGTTTCATCATGTGGTAACAGTTATGATGTTTAAACAGTTGTTTAAGAGGAGGCCCATTTGAAAATCGTTATCGTCGGTGCCGGTGAAGTCGGATTTCATACGGCCCAGAGACTGACTATCGAAAACAAAGAGGTAGTAGTAATCGATAAACAACCGGAAGCGTTAAAACGCTTTGTTGACCTGCTGGATGTTCAGACAATCTGTGGTTCGGGCAGCAGTCCGCGTATTCTGGAAGAGGCCGGTGTCGCCAGTGCGGAAATGCTTCTGACGGTAACCGACAGCGATGAAACGAATCTGGTCGCCTGCCTGTTTGCCGAATCCATCAGTCCCGGAACTATGAAGCTTGCGCGAATTCGTGATGAAGATTATTTTAACTACAGACCCGAATTGACGCCCCGAATGCTGAATATCGACACCATCATCAATCCGGAAAAGGAGCTGACTAAAGCCGTCATGCATTCACTGGCTGTTCCCGGGGCTGAACATATCAGTGATTTCGCCGATGGCAACATCAAGCTGATTGGTTTTCGAATCGAAAAGGACAGCCCGGTAATCGGTATTAGACTTCTTGAACTGCGGAAAAAAATCGGCGGCCTTCGATTTATTGTTGCAGCGATATTTCGAAACGACCGCCTGATCATCCCTTTTGGTAACGATACAGTCAAGGCATACGACCTGGTCTATTTCGTGTGTGAAACAAAGGAGTTAAAGCCGGTTTTGAAAATATTCGGCAGCCGAACCGAACAGGTTCATCGCATCCTGATTGTCGGATGCGGCAATATCGGCATGAAAATAGCTCAGGAGATTGAAAAGCAGCCCTATCATCTTCGAATCATCGAGGCCAACCGGGAGCGGTGTCAGTTTCTTGCGGAGAAACTGAACAGCGCAATAGTTCTACACGGTGATGGAACGGATAAAACCCTTTTGGAGGAAGAAAATATCCGGGATATGGACATGGTCATCTCTTTGACCGGAAATGAGGAGACCAATTTTCTGACATCGCTTCTGGTTAAAAACATGGGCGCCAAAAGGACCATGACGCGGATCAATAAATTCGCCTATATGCCGATTATCAGCGATATCGGGTTGGGAAATATCATCAGTCCAAGGCTTTCAGCGATTAACAGCATTGTTCAGCATGTCAGGCGTGGTAAAATTCTGTCATCGGTTTCACTCAAGGGCGAAGAGGCGGAAGTTCTGGAAGCAGTAGCACTTGAAACCTCCGGTATCATAGGGACACCACTTAAAGATTTGCATTTCCCCACCGGAGCCATCATTCTTGCGGTGACTCATGGAAATTCAAGTATTATTCCGGACGGCAGCACGGTGATTCAACCAAACGACCGCGTCGTGATTTTATCAACCAGACAGAATATTCAGAGAGTTGAACGTGAATTGATGGTCAAACTGGAGTATTTCTGAATGCGATGGTATTACATGATGCGATCCGTGGGGGCGATAGCGGTCTGTATCGGCCTGACCATGCTGTTTCCACTAATTTTCTCCGTATATTATAGCGATGGAAGCGCCTGGCCTCTCATTAAGTCCATGACGATCGCCCTCGGCGCGGGGTTAACAATTTTTCTCATTTTCCGGCGTTTCAAACAGCCGTATATGAGCCACAGGAATGCCATTGCGATAGTCACTATCGGATGGATTGCCGCTACCCTTATCGGTGCCCTTCCCTTCTTTCTATCCGGTACATTCGGCACATTTACAGATTGTATTTTTGAATCCATTTCCGGCTTCAGCACTACCGGTGCATCGGTTCTCACCAATATCGAAAGTGTCCCCAAAGGAATACTAATGTGGCGAAGCCTGACACACTGGCTCGGAGGCATGGGAATCATCGTTCTGTCTTTGGCCATTCTGCCGTTTCTCGGACTGGGCGGCATGCAGCTTTACAAGGCGGAGGCGCCTGGACCAACACCGGATAAACTGACCCCCCGGATACGTGACACGGCGTCGGCTCTCTGGAGAATATATCTTGGTTTTACGTTAGCCATGATCATTATGCTGATATGCGGCGGCATGGATGTTTTTGACTCTATCTGCCATACGTTCGGTACGCTGGCAACCGGCGGATTTTCCACAAAAAATTTATCGATTGCACACTACAACAGCGCTTATATCGATGCTGTCATTACCATTTTCATGCTGCTTGCCGGAGTCAATTTTTCACTTCATTATCAAATGCTTTCCGGAAAATCCAGTTTTGCGCTCAGGGATCCCGAGCTTCGTTTTTTTCTATCGATCTCTGCGGTTTTGATTATTGTCACCACAGTTGTGTTGTATCAAACGACCTATCCCAGTTTGAGTCAGGCATTCTGATATGCCGCTTTTCAGGTTTCGTCTATCATAACCACAACCGGTTATGCCACTGCGGATTTTGAAATCTGGCCGGTTCTTCCTCAGTTCATTCTGCTCTTCTGCATGTTCCTTGGAGCAAGTGCCGGATCGACCGGAGGAGGAATGAAATGCATGCGCATCATGCTTTTGTTAAAGCACACCTACCTGGAATTGTTTCGCATGATCCATCCCCGTGCCGTTACGCAGCTCAAATTCGGAAAACGACTCGTGACCGACGATATCATCAAAGGAATATGGGGATTTTTTATCATTTATCTCGGGCTGTTCATTTTGTCCTCTTTTGTGCTGACAGCCCTGGGAATCGATCTGATCACCTCTTTTTCAGCCGTCGCTGCCTGTATCGGAAACATCGGCCCGGGCCTGGGATCTGTCGGTC
>JAHJJB010000170.1 GCA_018823005.1 Pseudomonadota bacterium
ACCCGGATCTGTTTGGGGATCTTTTTTCCATACCGGCACACCCGACCATCAGACCCAATGAAAATACTGCAATGACGACCATGAGCACTCTCTTTGTTGTTAATTTATGCATCGTTATCTCTCCTTTATGTATTCTTTTGTTTTCACAATCTTGCCTTAACCGGAAAAATTCTTTTCTATTTTCTCACGCGCCTCATGCCTCTTCTCCATTCCCTGATCAGATCAGATCGCGTGTCAGGTTTTTCATGGCCTTGACAATTTCATCGATTGCCTCATGTATTCCTTCACTTGAGGAGCCGTAATCCGATGTTTTGTCCTTCTCGGTGTTGTCCTGAACCTTAAACCTCAGTTTTTTCAATTCATTGGCATAGATTTCGATTTGGGTTCGCTTGGTTTCTTCCATATCTTCGATCAGCAAGGAGTTATACTTGCTGAGCAGTTCATCAGCCTCAGATAAAATAGTTTCAATATTTCTTTGTTTATTGATAGTTTTCATGATTTTTCCTTATTCCTGTCTTTCTTGTAATACATCACTTAACACCTTCCCCAGCACATATGCATCAAACGGCTTTGACATCATATTTTTAAAACCATATTCACGGTAGTTCGACATAACAGGATCATCTGAATAACCGCTGTAAACGATGGCCTTGACTTCAGAATCCATTTCCAGCAATATTTTTATTACTTCCTTTCCTCCCATACCACCGGGTATGGTAAGATCGAGGATGACGGCGTCATACGATCTTCCTGATTTCATTGCTTTTTTGTACATCTCAGCCGCTTCAGCACCATCTTTTGCAAACTCCGGTTCATAACCCAGCATAACGAGCATCTCCTCCATTATCTCCTTCAGCATATCATCATCATCCATAACGAGGATCTTTCCCTTACCCGTTGTTAAAAGAGTGCTTTTTTCTTTTACCGGAATCTCTTTATCGGAAGCCGGCAGATAAATATGAAACGTGGTTCCTGTTCCAGGAAGAGATTCCACGGAGATGTGCCCGTTATGTTTTTTGATGATGGAGTAGGCCGCTGCAAGTTCAAGACCGCTTCCGGGTTTCTTTATCGTAAAAAGGGGATCAAATATCTTTGGAAGATCTTTTTCAGGTATTCCAGCCCCCTGATCTTTTATCGATATGTGTATATATCTTCCCGGTTTGACAGGTATTTCATGCATCTTTTCCGGCATCAGATTCTCTGCCGTGATCCGGATAATTCCTCCCTCAGGCACAGCCTGGTTTGAATTCATTACAATATTGCCGAAGGCCTGGCTTATCTGCCCCGCATCCGCCTCAACCGGCCAGAGATTTTCCGCTATCTTAAATTCACATCCTGATTTTAAACCCTGCAACACAAAAAGAGAAGATTCCCTGATTAGCTTTTGAATTGAAACAATCTCCGTTATCGGCGCACCGCCTCTGGCAAAGGTCAGCAACTGCCTGGTCAGACCCTGGGCCTTCACCGAGGCGGTCTCTGCTGCGCTTAAAAGATCGAATATCTTATTCCCGGGCTTAAGCTTCATCTTCGCCATGGAAATATTTCCTGAAATTGAAGTCAGGATGTTATTGAAATCATGGGCTATGCCGCCTGCAAGAATTCCCACAGATTCAAGCTTGTCAGCCTTTAAAAGCTCCTCTTCTATTCTTTTGCGCCCGGTAATATCCATGAAGGAGACCAGAACACGCGACAGGTCGCGCGCGTGTTCCGGCAGGACCGACAGTGCCATGTCGAGCAGCATGTGTTCTCCATCGCTGTTCACAATTGGGATCTCAGCCTGGAACGTCCTCATGCCTTTGGCAAGGGCTATCATCTCTTCCTTGAATACCGTTAGGGAATCGACTGTAAAGTAGCGGGATGATTTCCGGACTACATCGGCCGTACTTCTGGCACCGAGCAGCTCCACACTCTGCTGGTTGACTTCAAGCACTCTAACCCGGGAAACCAAGTCAGCAATTTCATCCGGATTGTGATCAAAGTAGGAGCGAAAATCGGTAACTCCGGACTGTCGCAATTCGTCAAACCGGGATTTGACTCCTGAAAGATCCTCTTCCCAAATAGCAACCGGCGACTCCCTGAAGATGGTGCGAAACCGTGATTCGCTCTCCATAAGCGCTCTCTCGGCCTGACGTTGCGATAGAGCAATGGCCAGACTGTCGGCAACTCTTTCTAAATGGGCAATAAGACCGGGGGTAAACCGGTCCGGCCTGTGATCGTTAAATTGCAGTAATCCTAAGAAATCATTGCCGATGCGTAGGGGAATCAACGCCATCGATTTATACCCTTCGGCATTGCACCGGTTAAGCCTTCGTGTCTGGCGGTTGGATTCGACTGAGCCGGCGGGAAAGACAGTGGTGCTGTTGGTCCAAAAGCTCCCATTTCCAGTGAAAAAAGGCATGGATGGATCGACCCGGCCGCTCAGGATGTTGCCGCACATGCAATCGAGCACGGGTTTGCCTGTTGCATCGCGCAGGATTTTGCCATCGGGACCATAGATGCAGAGGTGGTTTTCCGCATTAACAAAGGCTGGTGAAAATCCAAGTGTCTCGTAATAAGGATAGTCGTCTCCGCTGCGCAGGCGGACTCCCACGGCTTCGCAACCCGACCAGTATTGCAGGGAATAGATCAGCTCCGACATGCGTTCATGAAAATCGCCCGGCGTGTTGACCAGTAGAATCAAGCGCCCCGTCAACTCACGCTCATCTTCAAGGAACTTGCGCTCGGTTATGTCGGTTATAACGACGCGTTGAACGGGGGTACCGTCGGCGTCGTTTGTGATGGATGCCGTCAGATGCGCCCAGAATATCGTTCCGTCTTTTTTCATCATCCGCAGTTCAAACGCCTGCGGCTCATCAGCCTCAAGGAGCTGTTTGCTGCGACGGTAATATATATCATGGTCTTCCTTGATGATGAACCTGGAGATAGCCTGCTTGACAAGCACACTCCTGGTTACGCCCAGCATAGTGGCGGCGGTGAGATTGGCCTCAAGGATCAGCCCCTTTTCGCTCAGGGTAATATAACCCACCGGCGCCAGTTCGTAGAGGTCGAAGTAACGCGTTCTGGAAGCTTCGATTTCAACCTGCGCCAGGCGCAGTTCATCGTTTTGCATCTTCAGCTCGATCTGGTGAATCTGCAGTTCCTGGAGAATCAGATTATTTTCTTCGGGCGACCGGGCCTCTATTTTTTCCGGCGACTGGTCCGCTTTTTTCCGGGCGATCTTTTCCGCCCGGTCGCGCAGTTCTTCAGCACCTAGTGGACGGTTATCCATTGTTTTCATTTCGCGTCTCCATGTCGGTAAAGTCCTGCCTAATTGTTGTTTCTGCCCTTTCCGCGTCCGCGGTCATGTTTATTTTCTTTCCTGTGATCTCTCCACTTCCTTCGTTCCTGTCTCTCATGTTTTTTTTGTTTCATCCAACGATCGTGATTTTCGTAAGGATAACGGGGTTCCTTCTCATAAACTGTACGATAATCCCTCGGAACACCGCGTACATGAGATGGAACATAACGTGAACTCACACGATTCCACGGCCCGTTGTAATTTCTTGAACGGAACCAGCGATTTCCGCGGGGAGACCACCAGTAATCACCATAAAAAAAGACATCCACCTCCGGATGGGGAGCTATAACAACCTCGGAACGTGGGACTACAATAATTTTCGGAGGGCTTGGAAACAGAAAAGGAGGGGGGGGAGGAAGCGGGATATTGATACTAATGCGAGGACCTGCTTTTGCTCCTTGAACCCATCCAAATGTTAAGAGAACCCCTGTAACTGCGGTCAGTATAAACAAACCATAAATACTTTTTTTCATTTCTACCTCCTTGTATTTGCTTTTTTATAGTCGCCCTTCAATAGGCGGCTGGTAATAAATTTTGATGAGTCGATTAGATTCTGCCCGATACGATCAGAATCACCAGAATAATCACTAAAAGCCCTACCCCGCTGCTGGGTGCATATCCCCACGAACGGCTATGCGGCCAGACCGGAATTATTCCCAAAAGCGCCAGTATCAGAATTACGATTAAAATTGTGCCAAATGACATTATTTGTCCTCCTTATGGAATCGGTAAGTAAAGCAACCGTCTGTGACAGCTCCATATGATTAATAGGCTTATTAAAATTAAAGAGCAAAAGACATGCCACCAGCCAATGGAAAGTAAGATCTGTGCTTTTATTCTTTAATAACAGTTAATTAGATTAACAGGAGAGAGATTCGGGAAAGCGTGAAACGGGTTGTTTGGTCTCAATATACGGATACACCTCAACATGTTGAGGTATGTTTCTATAGTAGACGCCGGCTTAATCTGCCTCCCGGCAAAAAGACGCAATCATACCCTGCCGTTATTTTCCTGAACTTTGCCGGTTATCTTTTCGACTTTGCCTTAAGCTTCCAGCTTGTTGTCCACGCTTTTAACTCCGGGCAGGCTCGCAACGGTCTCCTGTGCAATGATTTGTGTGATTCATCGGAAACAGTCCCGGTCAAGGTCACAACACCGTCTGTTGACTGGACTTTAATGTCATCGCCCCTGAAGTAGGTCTTAAAAACATAAGACTGTTTCGCTGACGATTCGATGCGGTCATCCATTTCAGATGCGAACAGAGGGACATTAATTATAAATAAAGAGGCCATAATCACTATCAGTGTTAAGCAATATAATGCTTTTTTCATGGTGCTTTTTCCTTTTTTTGATATAATTTTTTGGCATTGCCCGGAATACTTTTTTCACGTAATTAATCTATTCACTTCTTTTATTTGTTCAATCTTTGTGCCAGATTTATACCAGTAACTGTCGCATCATCTATCATTTTGATTTATAAGATAAAATTTGTTTAAAAAGCATTTTGTAGGCTGTCATATGCAGCCATATAAAAAGGGTCACATATTACCCAGTGGTCATATATGACCCTTTTAGGTTTCCATATTTCGTTCTTCAACTCCTTATTGGCCACCTCACTTTCCAGTCACGCCACCTTGGCCATACGAAGCCGGTCCCTGTTCAAAGACATCTTAATTATTCGCCATATACTCCAAGGTAATGGTCACAGTCCGGTTTAAGGCCCGGGCTTCCGGTGTCATATTATCGAACAACGGGTCATTGGGACCGACGCCGCTGTGGCGAATATGATCACCGGAGACGCCTCCGTATGCCACAGACAAGAGCTTGTAGGCCGACAGTGCCCGGCGCTGTGAGAGCTTTATGTTGTATTTCTCCTTGCCGATATTGTCGGTGTGGCCGACGATTTCCGCCGTAGCCTGCGATAATTCCCTTATGCGCGCGACGATCGCATTGACGATTTCCTGGTTGCGTTCGGAGATGGTGTCGCTGTCGAAGTCAAAGAGGATGAGGGCGTATTTTTCCTGAACCCTGAAATCCTGCTTTTGCGCAAGCCGCTGGCTGGTCTGGATGAAATTGACTTTGATCGGACCGGCGGCCAATTCAAGTTTCTGGTCCTTGCGGTCCTTCAATTCCATTGTGAGAATGATGTCGCCGCCAACGGCCACATCATTTAGGTTTCGATTCTTCAGCGGTATTATGATCTCAGCAGGCGGAGTTCCATCGCCTGATAGTTCGCCAAGGCTCCCGCTGTTGTTTGCAGCACGTACCGTCCAGTGCGCGACACCGTGGGGCGCGGTCACGGCCGGACGGAGGGTCAGCGCCGCAGCATCGATCCTGACTGAAAAGTATGTACTGCGGACCGGAGCAAGGATCGACGAATCATCGGAACGGATCTCCACTCTGCGATTTTCAGCCCGACCCTCTTCAAGCCTGCTGGTACTGGGAATTTCCGGCAGGTTGCGGGCATCGGTCCTTATCCGATCAGGGGCTATGTCCCAAACCGTCTGCAAATAATCCCTGACCGCCTCGGCACGAGCTGTGGAAAGTTTTATGTTCCGCTTCTCAGAGCCTATATTGTCATTGCATCCCGTTAGTGTGATCGTTGCTGCAGGGTGTATGGTCAGGCGCTTTCCGATAATGTTCAATACCTGATAGTACTTTTCGAGAGTATCACGGAAGCGCTGTTCATCAAATGCCGCGGTCTCCTCAGAGCCGGCAAGACGCACATATTGTGCAGAGAGGTCGCTTGCGCCTTTGAGGAAGTAAATGTATCCGAGCATTGGCGAGGAGTCGATAGTCTTGATCTCCTCTATGGTCAGGCTGGCCGGGGTAACTGCCAGACTACCCGTGGTTTTGAAGTAGTTGACCTTGACTGGCGGAGCCGTCAGGATGATGCTCTGTCCCTTGCTGTCCTGAACCTCCATGCTGACCTTGATGCTGCCGCCGGCAGCCAGAAGGCCCAGATCGTCAGTCTTGAGCGGAACCACAATCTCTGCCGGAGGTTTCCCTTCTCCGTCCTTCTCGGCCAGAGTGCCCCTGGAATTGGCAAGTATAATTTTCCAGCGCGCGAAGCTGTATGCCGTATCCACAACCGGGCGCAGTGTCAACGCTGAGGTATCAATCCGGCTGGTGCCGGAAGCGTGTTTCGCAGGAGCAACGCCTGCAGACCTTTCTGGTTGCGACGATGGATCAAAGGCTTCGATTTCATTGATGCTCAGGATGGCCGGGGCGACCGCCAGGCTCCCCGAGGTCGGGAACAGGTAGGTTACCACATAAAAATACTGCATTTTCGAAGCAACGCTCTGAAAGATCGGAATCAGGTTTGTCTCCGACTTTGCCTTCCATATCTGTCCGTGGTTTTTTTTGGCAAAAGTCATCAGAAATTCGTCTGTCGCCGCAACTGGCATGTAGTCGATAGCATAGGCATTGAAACGGCCCACTTCTCCCGCCACCCTGGTCACTTCATTTTTCTTGTATGCGCTGTTAATGTCTTCGCCGTCGGAAAATACCACCAGAAAACTGGGCTCGTTGGATGGCATTGCGCGGATGAGCTCAAGGCCGGCAATCATCCCCTCGTACAGCATGGTAGTCGGTGTCATTCCGTCCCGGTAGATTTCGTGAACGAAGTTCCTTAACTCACCGGGGTTGTTTGACTTGAAGGTCCGCACATGCAGATCTCGGCCTCCCATGGTTATCGTATCCTTACTACTGCTGAAAACCACGATCTGCACCTGGTCGATCGGGCGCACGATTTTCAGCAACTCGTCCACTCCGGCGAGCAGCGGCTTGACGGCGCTGCGATGGCTCATGGAATCAGAGTTATCAAGGACCATGACGATATTGCGCGGTACATCCAGGCTATTCGCAATCGATTTCGCCGAGATGATTCTTGCGGTCCTCCCGTTAGCTGTAACGACAAAGTCATCTTTTGTCATACCGATTATAGGTCTATTTGCAGCATCACTGACAGAGAGCTGAACCATGCCATCATTGATTTCCCGTTCCAAGGTCACTATAGCTCCAGGTTTG
>JAHJJB010000171.1 GCA_018823005.1 Pseudomonadota bacterium
AACCTTTTTCTGCCATTTGGGTATTCTTCGAATTGCATGTGGTTATGAAGCCGGCTTATGCCTCTTGCCTCCCGCCTTCTTTCTATATATATAAGGATAGAACTTCCTCAAGCTTTTTTAAGTATCCTGAATAAAAATGATCCGTTCCTTCAATGACTTCAAACCCAACATCTGGATTCCATTGAGGCAGAGTTTTTTTGATCAATTCGACAGGCGCAACTTCATCATAACTACCTGTAATAACGAGTTTTAAGCAGGAAAGTGGTGCAGGCCGGCCAAATTCCATAAATGCGACCGGCGGCGAGATCATCGTCATATTCCGCACCCGGGCACCCTTCCGGACAGCCCCGACATTCACAAAGGTACCGAATGAATACCCTGAAATATCAATAAGATTTATCCCTATCATATTCATGTACGATATTGCCGAAAGAACATCTTCCTGTTCACCGATTCCATTATCATGCTTTCCGCCGCTTTCCCCAACCCCCCTGAAATTGAACCTCAACGTGGAGTATTCTTTATCCCTGTATGCGTTTGCAATTGCCCCGACAACAGGATTATACATATCCCCTCCGTAGAGAGGATGCGGGTGGGTTATTATAACTCCGGTATCCCCAAATTTTCTTTCAAGGATTCCTTCGAGTTCAAGATTTCCGGATTTGAATAATATTTTTTCTTCCATAATCAATTCTTTTATTTCCCCCGTCTCAAAGCCCTGACAATCTCCTCCCCGAACTCTCTCCTCTGCCAATTTTTCATCTCTTTTATAGCCCCTAACGCGGCAGCATCATCAGGATTTTTAACGCCGATTATGTTTATAAGCGATTTGTTCAGTAAAAGCCCCGGATCAATGTTAAGTTTTATCGCTTTTTTGTCTCTCCATGTTTTGATTGCTTCGATCCTGTTTGAAGCTGCCTGTGAGATAACGGGAATCTTTTTCCGCGGGTAAGCCGGAAGCATATTTCCGGGTATCTTCACAGCCTTGCTTATAACCCTGATAACATCTTTGCCGTATATATCCAACTGCCTTTGAGAGAGAGCGTCGGTATTCATGATTTTTTTCAAACTGTCGGGTTTTGTTTCGGCAAGTTTCAGGATAGAATTATTACCCATGATCTTAAACAGGGGCCTGTCTTTTTGCTGAGCCATTTCTCTCCGGAACCAAAGAAGCGCTTCAAGAACGGCAAGAGTTCGGGGGCTAAGTTTTCCGGCTCCCTTGAATTTTAAAAAAAGCGGCTCGCCGTTATCTGCAGCCGATCTGACCCTGCATAATATTTCGCACTCTTCCTCAACCCAGGACAAACGTCCCATATCCTCAAGCTCTTTTTCAAGAATTTCGGAAAGTGGAATAAGATAACGAACATCATTAAGCGCGTAGTTGAGCATATCTTCGGAGAGAGGTCTTTCGGACCAGTCTTTTTTCTGATAGTTCTTTTCAAGTTTTACATTAAAACGATCCCTTAGTACTGCTTCAAGTCCTGTCTCCTTTATTCCAAGAAAACGGGATGCGAGTTCGGTGTCAAAAAGATTCCTGATTTCGATTCCGAAGTCCCTGAAAAGAGACCTTACGTCATAATCCGCCCCGTGAAAAATCTTGATTGTGTCCTTACGCAAAAAAAGAGGCTTTAACTGTGATAAATCTTTGAGTTTCAAGGTATCGATAACAAAGGCGGTTTTTTTTGAGGCAACCTGGAGTAGACAGACTTTTTCCGAAAAATGGTACATTGAGTCAGCTTCAAGGTCAAAGCCGACTCTTTTTTCCGATTCAATGTCTTTTAACGCCTTCTTCAGATCAGGCTGGCTGGTAACAGGCGTGAGGCTACTCAAACACAAATCCCTTCTCATTAAAGAGCTTCAGACAGGCATTAACTACGTCCGTATCGTAGAGGATCCCCTTGTTTTTCGATATTTCCTCTATCGCAATATCTATCCCATAAGCAGGCCGGTAGGGTCGGTGGGAAGCAATCGCTTCGACCGCATCAGCTACAGCCAGTATTCTGGCTTCCGGAAGAATTTCTTCGCCCTTAAGGCCTTTCGGGTACCCGGAACCGTTTATCCGTTCATGATGCTGAATTATGATAGTAGCGATTGGCCAGGGGAATTCGATATCCTTTATTATATTATAGCCTGCCTCCGGATGAATCTTTATTAGCTGGTATTCTATATCGCTCAATTTTGAAGGTTTGCTTAAAATTTCAGCAGGCACCGATAACTTGCCGATATCATGGATTTCCGCAGCCATCTTAATTCCTTCCACCTGATCCGGAGAAAAATTCATCTCCCCGGCTATCATCATTGCCAGTTTAGCAACTCTGATTTGATGCCCGGAGGTATACGGATCCCTTGTTTCCACTGTAAGGGCGATGGCTTGTATGATTCCGCTCATGGACTTTTTCAGTTTTTGGAAATTCATTTTAAGTTGTTCTTCAGCCTCTTTGTTCCTGGAAATGTCGGTAAATATCCCGCGCAATCCAATAATTTTATTCTTCATAATTATCGGCCGGCTTGAAGAACGTATCCAGATTGCTTCTCCGGATTTATTGACGAGCCGATACTCACTCGGTTCGATAATACCGGATAATCTTTTCTGAAATTGTTCCGCAATATAAGGAAGATCTTCCGGATAGATAAATTCATGCATAGGACGGCCGACAATTTCGGATTGGGTATATCCCATCACAGAATTCACCTGAGGGCTGATATAAGTCACTATTCCTTTATCATCTGTCAGAAAAAGAATATCATTTATGTTTTCAACCAGCTCCCTGTATTTTTCCTCCGATTCTTTCAGGTCTGCTTCCCTTTGCTTTCGTTCGTTTATAAATTCCGCCTCTTTCAAGGCTCTCCGCACCGATGGCACAAGCCGCTTGAAATTTTTCTTAAGGATATAATCGGTTGCGCCGCTTTTAAGGGTCTCGATTGCAATCTCCTCGCCCATTTTCCCCGAAACGAATATAAAAGGAAGATCAGGGCATCTTTCACGCGCAACTGCCAGTGCGGAAAGCCCGTCATAAGACGGAAGATTGAAATCGGCAAGTACTATGTCAAAAACGCCGCTATCGCATGCGGCCAGAAAATCTTCCCCTGTTTCGACACGCGTTATTTCGTACTCAATACCCGCGTCTTCAAGCATCTCTTTAATAAGATCGGAGTCGCTTGGATCGTCTTCAAGGTTTAAAATCCGTAACTTCTTATCCATGATTTTCTCCTATCTTCTCTCGCCTTCCGCCTTTCCCCTATTTCCCACATTCCGGAGGCGGCTCGTTGATGATCGCCCAGAATAATCCGAGAGTCCTTATCGCTTTAACAAATTCGTTGAAATCAACAGGCTTTACGACATATGCATTCACGCCAAGCCTGTAACTTTCGATCAGGTCGCTTTCCTCCCTCGATGATGTGAGGATGACTACCGGTATTAATTTAAGCCCGGCATCGGACTTTATTTTTTTCAGCACTTCAAGTCCATTCACCTTCGGCAGCTTGAGATCAAGAATTATCACGCCGGGATTGCATGCCGGGCGGGATGAAAATTTCCTCTTACAATAAAGATAGTCGAGCGCTTCCTCACCGTCAGAAACAATATCAACGGCGTTTGCGATATTGTTTTCCGAAAGGGCCTCCATTGTCAGTTCAACATCATTGGGATTATCCTCAACCATCAAAATTTTTTTAAGCGCCATAACCATGGTTCCTCCAGTTCGAATTTCGGACTTCGTTTTTCGTCGTTCGTGATTCGTCATTCGTGGTCAGGTTCACGAACCATGCCATAACTAAGACATAGTTTGTTTCGAAATCCTATATTCGATAATTTATTATTACATCGAAAACTATCATTTTTCAACACAGAATCAAATGTCTCGCTCGTAGATCGTTGTTCGTTATTCGTTTATCGATCCACGATCCACGATCCACGATTCACGCCTCACGCTTCGTGCCTCATGTCTCATGTCTCATGCCTTTCGCCTCACGCCTCATGCCTTCGTTATTTTCCTGCTCTGTTTCTGCTCGTACATAAGTTTATCCGCACGCGCTATGAGTTCGTCAATGGAACATGCGTTTTCAGGATCATAATATGAGCAACCCATACTGATTGACAGCCTATATTTCCTGTTTTCCTTATTGTTCCAAATGTCTATCATTTGTTGCAGCCGGGCAATAAATATCCCTGAATTTGCTTCGTCCGCACCGATCACAAGGATGGCAAATTCATCTCCGCCCAGCCTTGCAATTATATCGGAGGTTCTGAAGGTTTCCCTGAATATGTTTGATGCTTCAATAAGCGCTTTATCCCCTTCCTCATGTCCCAGTGTATCGTTAATCTGTTTCAATAAGTCGAGATCGGCAAAGAAGAGCAGCATTCCATTCTTATTCCTGTCTGATAATTTTAACTGCTGCCCCGCCAGAGATAAAAATCCTCTTCTGTTATGAAGGCCGGTAAGCTGATCGGTTATCGAAAGGGCAAGGATTTGATCTTCCATCTTTTTGCGGTCGGTGATGTCGGTAAATAACACAGCGAACTGGCCGCGCCGCGGGCTGTATGCCAGGCATTCATAATGCCGGCCCAATGAACTGGAATAGTTATCAAAGCTAATCGGATTGCCGGTCATGGCAACACGTCCATAGCTTTCAATCCAGTGAGGTTCCGTACCCGGCATGACTTCGAGTACCGTCTGGCCGATAAGTTCCCCGGTCTTAAGATCGGTAAGTTTTTCAAAGGCTGGATTTACTTCCAGAAATCGGTAATTGCAGGGTTGTCCATCATCGTTAAGGATGATCTCGTGCAGCGCAAAACCGGATGTGATGTTTTGGAACAGCATTCGGAATCGCATTTCGCTTTCACTCACTTTTTCTGCCATTATGGATGTCTTATAATTAATTATGAGAGGCACCACAACAAGGGCACACATCAATATTGTTATAATCACGCCGGCCGTTTTGTATATTAAAACTCTTTCCGTTGTCGTCATAAGCACAATCGACCAGCCTTCAGAATTGATTACCTTGCGTGAAACAAGATAATTGTTTCCGTCAAACATAATCTCAGTCCCGTCCGCAACTTCCCGCGGCAGGACGGCCTCAAATTCTTTTGTACCAAACTGTTTCGATTTTAGCAGGGCAAGTTGTGTCTCCCGGCCAACCGGCCAGAGGCTCTTGAAGTTCATATCTTTCTTCCCGGACATAAAGATAATTCCGTTTGGATCCACAACAAAGCTATACGGGTATTTGACCATATGAACTTCTTCCACATCAAGATCATCCTTGATTACGACAACACCAATAATCCGGCCTTTGCTGTCTTTGACAGGGTGACTTGCATAATAGCCTCTCTTAAAAGAAGTGGCGCCCAAGGCAAAATACCTGCCCGGAGTTCCTTTTATCGCCTGTATAAAGTAGGGGCGGAATTGGTATGATTTCCCGACAAAGCTGTCGGAAGCATTACGGTTGGAGGATGCTATGGTCATTCCATTGCCGTCCATGAGATAACAGACTGAACTCTCGAAACTCGCGTTATACCTGTCCAGGACTGAATCGGCATTCCCGATATCCTTTTCATTTCGGGAAACAAGCGCGGGCGCAATCTAGGGGGATCCTGAAAGCGCCTTAACGCCTCTTTCAACCTTTTTAAATTCGGAGATTAGATGGTCGGAATGAGATGATACTATGTTGTCGTTATATTCGAGTATTTCCTCTTTTGCCTTATCGCCCAAATATCCGGTTGCGAACCACCCTGCAGCGATTACGATAAACAGGAGTACCAGATAAAATATCATCCATTTGTTTTTTAACAGACTTTTGTTATCGCCGTCGGAATTCATCGATTTAACTTCCCCTTTCTCCGAACTTGCATATAGAATATCGGACATCGTACTTCGGATTTCGTAGATCGTCATTCGTGGTTCGTCGTTCATTGATCCGCCAATCTGTCTGGCGGATTCACGCTTTCCGCCTTCCGCCTCATGTCTGTCTTGACTCCTGACCCCCGACATTCGATATTCGATATTCGATGTACGATGTACGATCTTCGGCTTCCGGCTTTACATCGCGCTCACCGGGATTGATGAAGCTGAATCTGTCAGTGGAAGCAACTGTCCCGCAAGGCAGATCACACCTCCATGACCAACAGCCATTTTCAGATTATCAAGGACTTTAAAATGCCGAACATCTTCTTTTCGGGGTGATGCCGTCTTTCTGAACTCAAGGGGATAGGCAGTTCCATCCTGCACGATGAGCAGATCGATTTCCTTTTGATCTTTGTCCCGGTAATAATAGAAAGGAGCCCGGCGGCCATTGTGCCAGTAGCTTTTCAGCGCTTCAGTAATGATCCAGGTTTCCAGAATAGAGCCGGACATGGCTCCTGCCTCAAGAGTCTCAGGACTGGACCATTCGGTAAGGTACGCACACAAACCTGTATCGAGAAAATAGAGTTTTGGAGTCTTCACCATCCGCTTTGTAACATTTGTATGATACGGCTCAAGAAGATAGGCGATTCCCGAAGCCTGAAGTATGGAGAGCCAGTTCTTTGCGGTGTTGGGAGCCACACCGGCATCCCGCGACAACTCCGCCATATTCAACATCTGACCTGAACGCGCGGCCGACGCACGAAGAAAGCGCAAAAAAGCCATTTCATCACCAACTTTGGCCAGGTCTCTGATATCGCGTTGCAGATATGTCTGCACGTAAGAACTGTAAAAAAGATCCCGGTCAACCTTGTCATCCAGGGCAACAGCCGGAAAAGATCCCCGCCAGATAATCCGGTAAAGCTCCTTTAAATTGATCCTGCCGCCTGTCACGGTCCGGCTTTGAAGCTCATCTGGCTTCGGCAGAAACGGGGAGGAATCCTTTGCCTGCCCGATGAGCTCTCTCCTCGAAAGCCCAAGAAGATGAACCACTCCGACTCTGCCGGCCATAGACTCAGAAACGCCTTTCATTACGTGAAATTGCTGCGAGCCTGTAAGCCAGAACATACCAGGCTCCGGGGTCTTGTCAACGGTCATTTTAATATAGGGAAGCAATTCCGGGGCATACTGGATTTCGTCAATCATTACAGGTGGCGGAAAGCGCTGAATGAAAAGCTCCGGATCGTTTTTGGCAAGGGTCAGAATCATAGGGTCATCAAGAGTGGTATATATTCTTTTATCTTTGCTTAAATGCTGCAAAATGGTGGTTTTCCCAACCTGTCTGGGTCCTGTAACCAGAAGAACAGGGAATTGAGATGTCGCTTTTTTTATGAAGGTTTCAAGAGTACGTTCTGCATACATTTGTCAGTCCAATCCAATTTATCGTCTATTATGCATTATGATTGCACTTTAGACGATAGATTCCGTCTTGTCAAGGATAGTGCTTCGAATATCGAATATCGTACATCGAATTTCGAAGGTAACAAAGGTGGCAGGGATTCGAGGGTTCAAGTGAAAAATCCTACCGCTTCACGACCTATGTCTTACCTTCCCCCTGACCTCCTATCCCTGATCACTGATTACTGGTCCCCGATATTCTACGTCAAGAATGTCCGATATTCGGCTTCTTTACGCTTTCAGCGTAAAGAAGAAGGTGGCCCCTTCACCCTCTTTCCCTTCCGCCCACACTTTCCCACCGTGCCTGTGAATTATTCGCCGGACATTGGCAAGCCCGATGCCGGTGCCTTCAAACTCTTCGGTTCGATGGAGGCGCTGAAAGATGCCGAAAAGCTTATCGACGTATTTCATGTCAAAACCTGCCCCGTTGTCTTTTACATAGACAAACACTTCACCCTTTTCATTGCAGGCGCTCCCGATCTCTATTGCCGCATCCCCGCGCTTTTGCGTAAACTTGCATGCATTTGAAATAAGGTTTACAAACACCTGCTTTAACATCGCCCTGTCGCCGTAAACCTCCGGGAGCGGTCCGACTTTCCAGTCGATATTTCTCTCCATTGTATCCGCCTGAAAGTCTTTTAATATTTCATTCACAAGGCTGCCGAGATACGTTTTCTTTTTAAGCATTTCCGTCCGGCCCATCCGCGAAAAGGCAAGGAGCTCTTCGATCAGCGTGCCCATTCTGATTGTAGATTCGGTAATGACCTTCAGATAATGTTTGCTCTTTTCATCAAGGATTCCTCCCGCACGTTTGTTCAGCAGTTCAGCAAATCCGGTTATATGCTGAAGCGGAGATCTGAGGTCATGCGATACGGAATAACTGAATGCTTCAAGCTCCTTGTTGGCTGCTTCAAGCAGGGCGGTCCGGTCGGCCACCCTCTGTTCAAGTTCGGTATTCAGTTTCCCTATTTCCTCCTGCGCCGCCTTCTGATCCTCCACCACGCTTAAAAGCACCCGGCGCGACTGTTCGGCAGCCTCGAGCATCCGTTCCCTTTCCTCCTGCGCTGCCTGCATTTTCTCTTCCGCCTCTTTGCGCACGGTAATATCGTTCATAGTCCCTTCTATAAACTGCAAGACGCCGTTTTCATCGCGCACTGCATGGGCATTGATAGATACCCATAACATTTGACCGTCTTTGCGATATCCTTTGACTTCATAATTATCGGCGCGATCCTGCTCTGCGAGTAGATTAATCAGCTTTCGCCGTTCCTCAGCATCAGCATAGATTTGATGTCCAATATCCTTAACCTCATCAAGTATTTCTTCCGGTGATGTAAATCCGAGTATTTTTGCAAAGGCTGGATTTACACTTACATAACGTCCCTGTGGTGTCGAAATATATATCCCTTCAGTGGCATTTTCGAATAGGTTGCGATACCTCTCCTCGCTTTCAACCAGTTTCATTTCCGCCTGCCTTCGCTCGGCTATCTCCCACGCGACATCGGCAAGATAAGAGACTATTTCTATATCCTTTTCTTTATAATCCGCAGACTTATTTCCTATGCCGAGAATAGCCACGATTTTATCAGATCTCATGATCGGAACAACAAGTTCCCGGATGATTGCGGCATGACCTTCAGGCATTCCCCTGCGATGCGGAAGGGAAGAGTAATCGTTATGGATAACCGGTTTTCTTTCATGAACACAATCAACCCATACCCCGGCCTTATCAATGCCGTAATGCAGACCTTTTCCTTCCGCTTTACAGAATTCCTTTATTGTCCGCGTTGACCAGGCCTGGAGTGTCAGGGTTTTCTGATCTTTTTCAACAAAATGATAAAAGCCTACAGGGCTTCCGGTCAACTCACAGACCTCATCAATCGTTTTCTGAAGCAGCTCGTCGAGGGAGTGTGATATGGAATACTCGAAAAGGTTTAAGCGTATCCTGGTTAGCTTATCTGCAAGGTTGCGCTCCTCCATCACGCTGAGCAGTTTACGTTGGGTTTGATTTGAGGATTCGTACAGCAGGCACATATCATCCTGGGAACTTTTAAGCTCCAATTCAAGACGCCTGCTGTTCATATTTATGAACCCGATCGTCCACGCTATGCCTAAGATACCGGATATTATAAATGTAGCTGACTGTAGCTGACTGGGTAAAAAGAAATCATTCGGGCCGGGGTATAAATACGTTATAACTGCCCGTATAAACATGAAAAGGCTTATGGCGGCAAGAAAACTTCCCGTAAACCAGCAGGTCGATCGCAAATCCGGCTCAATATTCCGGAAAAGCTCCACCGCCCCCATGCCGAAAGTGAATCCAAGAAATATCGAAACAATGATAATACGAATTTCAACATCATTCCGCGCGAATGTAAAATATGATTGAAGCGCCATCAGCAAGACAATCAGTAAGACGCTCAGGTTTTTCCGGCCCGGCATGCCGTAGAATTTCCGGATACCCTCAAAGTACAGCAGGGATGAGAGAAGAAGTACGGCATTGGCTATAACGATCGTGAGGATATCCGGAATTATTCCCCGAAGTGCAACCAGCAGGAAACCGACCGCAAAAGCTCCGTTTCCGGCTGTCCAGAGGCCGAACCCTGCATATGTCTTTCTTGTTCTCGAAATGAAGATCATGGCAATACTGAGAGTGAATGATATTGCAACAATCATCAGCACAAGAGTACGGGTATCCAGTTGCATTTTTATCCTCCAGTTTCAGAGAAGCAGGAAACCGAATATCGAATTTCATATATTGAGGAAATAGGAATCGAGTAATCTGGATTCCCGCTTTCGCGGGAATGACGAAACAGAAGATCCTCGCCTCTTGCCTATTCCCCTTGCCGCTTGCCACTTGAATCTTGAATCTTTCAATACCTCTCGTTCGATATTCGATGTCCGATATTCGATATTCCGCTTTTCGCGCCTCATGCCTCGTCCCTGTTTTTCCCAGCGCTTTCATATCTCGCAGGAAGCCCGGCTTTTAACAAAAGCTCGTTAACTTCCAGCTTTAATTCGAGATTTCGCATCTCGCGCCCCGCAAAGGCATCATTCCAACGGCGCAGCTCGTCGAGATGCTCTTTGAGCCTTTCCTCCGCCCGCTTCCTTTCAGTAATATCAATGATGGAATGAACAGCTCCGGCATACCGGCCGGCCGCATCGAGGATGGGATCCACCGTGACTTCAAACCAAACCTCTCCAACCTGCAGTTCCATTGTCTCCCGACAAAGGCTCTTTCGCGCCCGAAGGAGCGGACATTCGGGTATCGGCTGAGCCGTGCCGTGCACGATCTCCCAACAGTGTTTGCCGATCAGCTCACCGCACGGGCGATGAAAAAATCGCTCAGCGGTTCTGTTCGACCGCAACACTCGCTGGTCCTGATCCAGAATCCAGATGGCATTGTTTGTGGAGTCAAAGGTGCTTTGCCACTCCTGCGCCGTTCGAGCTTCCTTCTCCTCAATTTTCTTACGTTCCGATATGTCAATTCCCACCCCAACCAGAAATTTCCTGTCCCCAATGGCATGCCGTATCCCTGTGAAGTAATAAAAAATTCTGCGTCCGCTCCTTGTAACCAAAACCGCCTCCACAGATTCTTCCCCTTTGACAAAGACTTCTTGAATTTTATCTGCTACAAGCTGTTTGTCTTCCCCGGAGAATATATCCAAAGGACTCATTTGCGAAATCTCTTCGGCTGAGTACTCGGTAACTATTTCGAAGTTCTTATTCCAGCGGTAGAAACGTCCGTTTTCATCAAACAGATAGAAAACTCCGGGGAGACTGTTTATGACGGAATCTGAAAAATCCCTTTCCCGCGAAAATTCATCACGCGATACGGTTGTTTTTTGTAGTTCCTGCGCCATTCTGTCAAAAGCGCGTGAAAGCTCGCCGATTTCGTCTTTTGCCGATGTTCCAACCTTGCATTCCAGGTTGCCGCCGCCGATCTCTTCTGCTCCTGCGGCAAGGCTACGTAACGGACGACTTATTGTGCGGGCAAATAACATGCCCAGAAAGACTGCCGCAATACAGATAGCGATAACGGTTCCTGCTGCTATCTGTGCAAGATGCTTAACAGGGGCAAAGGCCTCTGCCTGATCAATTTCGGTGATGATGCACATCTTGAATTCAGGCAGCCATTTGTAGGCTCCTATTACCGGCACTCCCCGATAGTCTTTGTAGAAACCAAATCCGTCTTTGCCTGAAAGACCGGCTTCTATTCCCTCGGTTCGCACGGCTTTTTTAAGGACGTAGTCTTCGCCAAACCGCGGCTCGGAAATAAAGAAGTTGAAACTGTTCACAAGGTATGTATCCAGAGTACTGCTTTTGCCGCTCTCTTGAACCATGATTTTAGAAAGCTCCCCAAGGTCAAGGCGTCCGGCCAGAACTGCAACCGTATTTCCGTCCATCCCCTTTACAGGCGTGCTTACGGTCATGGCAGGCTGTTCCAGCGCAGGAGAGTAATAACTGCCTTCTACATAGGTACGGCTTTTACCTTCAATAAAATACCTGCGTGTATTACGGTATTTTCCATCCTGCCGCTCATCGGTGGAGGCGGATATATGTCCCGCCGGGGAACACATTACAAACAGCTCGTTGAAAACTCCGTATTTCAGACGCGGCTTCAGATGATTTTCAATAATCTCTTTGTGTGCCTTACGATACGAAGGGTCGGGCATATCATGTGACGCAGCCATAACCGATGCGTATTGCCTGACCAGGGGCCGCTGGGCCAGCTCTTCGATGCTGCTTTTACTGTCATTAACCCATCTCTCCAGCTCCCTGCTCTTTAAGATATTGATACTCACGAGGTGGTCTGTTGTCTCCTTCAGGATAGTCCGCTTCCCGATGTCATAGCCCAGGTATCCGACGATTACAGTTGGCACAATCGCCATAAGGAGGAAAAGGATAGTTATCCTTGCCGCAATTTTCATTCGATTTTTCCTCCGTATATTTCCTTTATAAACCGCAAGGTATATGCCTGATCAACCTCGAAAGGCTTTTCAATCAGATCCTGTTCCAGCATCGTACCATACATCGCGTGCCAGATTTCCGGTTTCATCCAGCCAATCCGGTCCTCCCCCGTGTGCACAAGCGGAAGCATGGCTTCCATCATCGCCGTTTGCGTTTCTGAATCCTTAACTTGGGCATATTTCAATGTAACAGCAACAGCCTTCCTGTAGTCCTCGATTGCATCCTGCCATCCTTTCAGAGTTGCACGTAAAAAGCGCCGGACCAGATCCGGATTTTCTGAAATCAGCCTGTCCGTGGTCGCTATAGTATCCGAGTAGAAATTGACGCCATAGTCGCCGGGCCAGATGAGGTTGAGTTTCATCCCGTTTTTCCGCATTCTGATGATGCCGCCGGTATAGTAAGCGGCTGTAATGTCCGTTTTTCCGCTGTAAAAGTCTTTATACGTCGGATCAAGAGGAATAATTTTGACCTTCGAGATATCAATTTTTAGCTTCTTCATCATGGCGCGCAGCTTCAGCTCATATTCAATTACACCGCCAGTCCCGGCCGCAGCTATTGTTTTTCCAATGAAATCTGACGGTCTCACAATTCCAGAATCTGCGCGGGCAGCAAAAACCGCAGCACTTCGCCTGTAGATTGCGGCAAGGGTGGTAATAGGTGCTCCGCGGCCGCGGCGGATCAAAATCTCCTCGGGTGATACAACACCGAAATCGACCTTTCCGGATATGATGGTCTCTGCTATATCTATATCCTGACTTCCTTCCAAAAAGGTGACCTTTATGTTCTCTTTGGCATAGTAGCCCTTTTCCTGTGCCATGTAGAAGCCTGCAAACTGGGCCTGGTGTATCCATTTTAACTGAAGTTTAACTTCATCGGGGGCTTTCGGAGGCTCTGATCTTCCGCAACCGAACATAAGAAGACCTGATAAAATAAGCAATATAGAGATTCTTGTTATGTTTTTCATATATCCCCCTTACTCGAATTTAGAATTTCGAATATCGGACATCGAACTTCGGCATTCACTAAACAAGTTTGTTTGAATACGAAGTTATCATTTTCGCTTCATGGTCGATCTTTTCCGCAATATCATCCAATTCATTATCTTTTATATATCCAAGCTCTTTTGCAATAATTAATTGTGTCTCCAGCTCTGCCAATGATCCCTGTGCAATATGCAAAAACTGCTTGTATTCTTTATTGTGTGACCTTTTAAAGCCTTCTGCAATATTGGAAGGTAAAGAAATTGATGAACGCTTCATCTGGGAGGTTAAGCCGTATAACTCCTCTTTTGGAAACCTTTTTGTCAAAGTGTAAATGTCTTTAACAATTTCAATTCCTTTTTGCCACATCTTCAAATCCTTGAAAGTCTTGCTCTTTTCCATCACTAACCCCCTAACTCGAATATCGAACTTCGATCTTCGGACTTCGACATTCCATATTCGGTTTTCGATATTCGATTTTCGATATTCGACGTCCGCTTATTGGAGCTTATATCCCTTTTCGTTGAATAACCGCAGGCAGGCATCCACGACTGCCGGATCGTAGAGAATCCCACTGTATTGAGTTATTTCTCCAAGAGCTTTTTCAATACCGAGAGCCTGCCGGTAGGGTCTGTAAGAAGCAATCGCTTCAACAACATCGGCCACGGCTATTATGCGGGCTTCCATGAGAATCTCTTCACCCTTCAGCCCGGCCGGATATCCGGAACCATCGATCCTTTCATGATGCTGTAAAACAATCTGTGCTATCGGCCAGGGGAATTCAACATCTTTCAGGATATCGTATCCGGCCTGAGGATGGGTTTTTATCAGGCTATATTCAATTGCACTCAGTTTGGTAGGCTTGCTTAATATCTCGGCTGGAATAGACATCTTGCCTAGGTCATGGATTACTCCGGCCATGCGGATGCCGTCTGTCAGGTTGTTGTCAAGACACATTTCCTTAGCTATGGCGCGAGAGAGATCAGCCACCCTCTTCTGATGTCCTGCGGTGTAAGGGTCTCTCGTTTCAACTGCAACCGCAAGAGCCTGGATCGTTCCTCCCAATGCCGCTCTTAACTGTTTAAAACTGTTATCTAATTCCTTCTCAGCCCTCTTGCGTTCGGTTACATCTCTTGCGATTCCACAGAATCCTGTTTTAACGTTATTTGAATCCAATATCAGTGACACATCAGTTTCAACAAAACATTTTGAACCATCTTTCCGGATAAGCTCCCAGTCAAATGCCTTTACATGTATTCCTGTTCGATATACCTCATTATAGACCTTGAAAATTTTTTTAGCATTTTCATCATCCACATATTCGCGGTTATTCTTATCCATCAACTCATCCGCGGAATATCCAAGTATCCTGCACGTTGAATTGTTGAAAAAAGTGAAATTCCCGGCGATATTAACTTCATAATAACCATCTTCAATATTTTCCAGTATGTTTCTGTATTTTTTCTCACTTTCAAGAAGCGCTTTCTCTGCATGCTTGCGTTCTGTTATATCTCTTGCGATTCCCCCGAATCCTATTTTTACGTTGTTCGAATCCGTTATTAGAGATACAACCGTTTCAACAAAACATATTGAACCATCTTTCCTGATAAGTTCCCAGTCAAATGCCTTGGTTGGTATTCCCGTTTTATATACCTCATTAAAGACCTTGAAAATTTTCTTAGCATTATTATCATCCATATATTCACGGTTATTCCTGCCCATCAGCTCATCCGCGGAATATCCTATTATCCTGCACATTGAATCGTTAAAAAAAGTAAAATTACCGGCAGTATCCACTTCATAGTAACCATCTTCAATGTTTTCCAGGATGCTCCTGTATTTTTTCTCACTTTCAAGAAGCGCTTTCTCTGCCTGCTTGCGATTTGTAATGTCAATACCCATACCAATAAGACAGGGCTTTTTATCAAAAAGGAAGCTTTTTCCGGTAAATAAACAGGGGGTCCTGGTTTGGTTCTTGGAAAGAAAATCGGCTTCCACGCTGGCTTGACCGGTAAGAAATACCTTTTGAATTGCTTCAGCAATGGTTTCTTTGTCCGGCTCGCCAAAAAAGTCTAATGGAGACATGCAGGAGATTTCCTGAAACGAATATCCGGAAATTTCTTCCAGATTTTTGTTCCACCGCAGAAATTTTCCATGTTCATCGAAGAGGTAAAACAGACCCGGCAGACTCTCGATAGTAGCCTGTGTCAGGTCCCTTTCCCGCATGACTGATTCCTCAGTTCTTTTGTGTTTCTCGACTTCTAAATTCAGCATTATCTTTGTGTTTTCAAGTTGCGATTTTTCGATTTCCAGGTCCCTGAGCAGCTCTTTTTGCTGCTGATTGGTTTTCGACAGACCTTTCACCAGCAACCTGACCGAAACTGCAACAGCAATATTCAAAAGCATAAAGGTTGCTAATGAAGCCATCATTGCTTCCGATGTTTTGAAGAACGGAAATGCCTGGCCAAACCGGCCTGTACTAACCAGCCAGCTTATTATGACCAGTGTTATAGCATTTAGGGCTAACGCTAAGGATACAGCTCTTGTTCCTCTGAAGATTCCGGCAAAAACAGCAAAAGCGAACAGGCATAAAGGCCCGCCGCTTAAAATTCCGACATTAACGATGATGACCAGGCCGAGTATATAGGTTAGTCCCAATGTAATTGCCGACCGGGTTTCAAATCTGATATTGCGTACAAGCAGAAGCATGGTGATAATAAACCATGCCGCTAAATCGAAGATTCCGAGGCCCCATAAATTATTTTTAATCACAAGAATAAAAACAGGCACCAATGTAATAAGGCCGAAAACAGACACAGCAAATAAAATTGAAAACAGGATACGAACACGCCAGTACATGAGGCTGTCCTCCTCCATAACCGAGGATGATGACATTCTGTTCATGGCAAAAGACCGAAACCTGTGATACCAGCTTCCCATTTCTTCTGTTCTCTCCATTTTTGGTGTATTTCCTTTTCTGAAGTTTCTACTCATTGAATATCGTACTTCGTTGTACGCGGTTCGTGGTTCGGTATTCGATTCACGATTCACGATTTTCGGCTTTTAATACATCATTTAACACTTTGCCTAATGTCTTCAAATCAAAAGGCTTTGCCAGCATTCCATTAAAACCGTATTCTCGATAGTTCGACATAACAGGATCATTGGAGTAACCGCTGAAAACAATGGCTCTTAATTCAGGGTCCAATTCCCGCAATTTATTTACGGCATCCTTTCCCCCCAAACCACCGGGAATAGTCAGGTCGAGGATGACGGCATCATAAGGTTTTCCAGATTCCATCGCTTTCCTATACATCTCAATCGCTTCAGAACCTTCTTTTGCAAACTCCGCTTCATAACCGAGCATATGCAGCATCTCCTTCGCCATTTCCCTCAAAATGCTGTCATCATCCATCAGAAGAATCTTTCCGGTTCCTTTTAAAAGATCAGCTTCATTTTTTTCCGGAATAGCTCTATCTGAAGCCGGCAGATAGATATCAAACGTTGTTCCGGCTCCCGGCAAGGAGTCCGCTGAAATATGCCCTTTGTGATTTTTGATGATGGAGTATGCTGCTGCAAGCCCAAGACCGCTCCCCTCTTTTTTTGTTGTAAAATAAGGATCAAATATCTTTGAAAGGTGTCTTTCTTCTATGCCGGTTCCCTTATCTTTTATTGACATATGGATGTACCTGCCCGGCTTGAGCAGCATTTCATTCTTTTCTTCTATAACAAGGTTGTCTGCTGCGATCTTAATAATTCCTCCCAGCGGCATAGCCTGGTTTGCATTTATTACAATATTGCTTATGACCTGGCTTATCTGCCCCGTGTCGGCCTCAACGGGCCAGAGGTCTTCCGCTATCGATAATTCGCATTTCGCTTTTGAACCCTGCAGTACAAACAGGGAGGATTCCCTGATGAGTTCC
>JAHJJB010000172.1 GCA_018823005.1 Pseudomonadota bacterium
CTTTTTTCATGATGCTGTTTTAATTCATCTATTCTTGCCCTGTGTTCCTTGAATAGCCTTCTGTGGCCCGGAAGCACGAGACCGACATCAAGTTTATGCACCTTGTCAAGACTTGCAAGATACTTTTCAAGCGGGTTCTCCTTATCGGACCAGCACTGAATATTCGGAGTTATATCGGACAAGATATGATCTCCTGCTATCAGAATTTTTTTGCCGGCCTCATAAAGGCATATATGCCCCAGTGTATGCCCCGGAGTTTCGACACATTCAAAACAGTAATTTCCAAAAGTAATTGTTTCTCCGTCTTCCAGAACGCTCATATCCGGCGTCCAGTCCGAACCATATTTATAGCCCGGATGCTGGTGAAGGGCAGTTCTTAATTCATTTTCCGGAAAACCGTTTTTCCCGGCATACTCAATCATCGGCTCGAATCCTTCCCATGATTCTATGATCTCCTTATCCGGCCTGCTGAAGTATATTTTGCTTGTTTCAGCAGCAAGCTTGGAAATAAGCCCGAAATGGTCTGCATGAAGATGCGTTATGAAAAAATCGCAATCCGCAAGGTCCACATTTATTTCCTTCAGGCCCTTATTCATCGCGTCCAGGCACTCTTTACGGTTAAAACCCGTGTCAATGATAAGGTTTCTGTCATCTGCTTTTACCACATAAGAGTTAAGGTATTTTAACGGGCTTTCAGGAAGCGGGATTTTTATCCGGTAAAGGCCGGGTAATATTTCTTCAGTCATTTTTTAATTCCCTTATATTATTATCTTGATGGACTCGTAAGAATTTTATTTTCTCACAAAGGCACTAAGAGCGCCAAGAAAACATCAATTTTAATATTAACAAGTTTGCTTTGTGGTCTTTGTGGCTTGGTGTGAGATACCGGCTTTTTACGGGTTCATCATTATTATGCCTGCCGAATTAAAGAGTCCGGTGTTTTCGGGCCATCTCTCTTTTTCCACCCATTTGCCGGCAAGCGTTGAAAATGAAGATGCGAATAGAGCCTCTTTTTCAGGTAATGTGCCGCCTACTACTATAGCCTTATTATCACGGTATACGGCAAACGGATCAACAATTATCATCCCGATATCATCATAATTTATAATTTTTTTTCTTTTGAATCTGCGGCGGAATTTGCCGGCAATATCGCATGCTGAGCCATTAAAAAGCCATTCGGGCAATTTGCCATGTTCCTGTTTTCCAATTTTGTTTAAAACCTCGGCAAAACCGTCTGTTGCAATGATAACTCTGAATTTCCTATCCTTCAGGGTTAAAGTTGAAATGGCGGGAACGTTTTTACTCCTTCCTGCAAAGTTCATGTCCGGAACAGTTTTAAATATTATTGAACCGTCCGAAGAATCCGCAACGATAACCATGCTGTCGCCACCATTTGAAATGGAGGCAATGACTTCTTTTCTGTTTTTAAAAAATGCGACAAAACTGAAAGTGCATTTATGTGTATATTTCTGCCCGCCATATACAGCTTCAATACTTTTTTTTAAAACGGAAATATCCGGCGGTATATCTTGTTCAGAAAGAACCTCTGCAAACCGTTCAAGCAGAATCCTCGAAGCCTGGGTATAGCGCTCACTTCCATCAGAGACGGCAAAAAGCAGGCGGGAAAAATCAAGAAGAAGGCAATCCCCGTTTCCGAATCCATTCTCAACCTTATCGCTTCCGGTAACAAGAAGGGCGCTTAAAGCACCTTTCTGCCTCACCATCCGCTTCGCAGAATTAATCAATAACGGTTTTGCATTCACTATTCACTATTTACCATTCACTCAATAATTTTAAAGCAGAGAATATCCTTTACATTCCCTTTTCTTTCTTCTGAAAAAACCGGCTCAACTCTTGCCCCAATTTTTATTTTTGATTCATCTTCAATACTGATATAGTGCTGAAAAAGAGTGTCCGCACCGTCAAAGCGTATAAATCCGTAACCGTAGGGTACAGGCTTCTGCTCTCCTGTTTCAGGGTCAATAAACGCATAACGCAGAATTGTAAATGTCCCGATTATTCCTTTCGGCCCGACTTCAACAAATTCCGTCATTTCGACAAAGCACTCCCCGCAGACACGCCGCGGAGGAACATACACTTTGCCGCATTTCGGGCACTTTGTTCCAAGAAGTTTTCTGTTCTCGCGGAGTTCCTTAAAAAACTTGCTTCCGTACATTCCAACTGCGTAATTAAAGGGCTGGCCTGATCCTTTTGATTCTATAACAAGATTCTCTTTTGCTGTCATAACTTCTCCTAAAAATCGGGTTTTCTTTTTCCGTGCAAAAGCATATCCGACCACATGCACCCCCCAAACCCGGTGCTTATGGCAAAATTGACATCAGGAACCTGCCTTGCTTCGGCTTTTCCCATGACCTGGAGTGCGGCCTCGGCGCATCTGATAAGACCGGTAGCGCCAATGGGATTGCACGCAATAACGCCTCCCGAGGGATTTATAGGAAGTTCACCGCCCATATCCGTTGCACCGCTCCATATATATTCCGCCCCTTTACCCCTTTCCGCTATCCCGAGATCTTCTATCCAGATTATGCCCGCAAATGAATATGGCTGGTAAAGCTCTATAACATCTATTTCCTTTTTCGGCTCCCGTATCCCTGCCTTTGCGTATATCTCCCTTGACGCTCCGGCGAGACTGTCAAGCTCTCCCCAGTTAACATCCCCAAGATATGTGTACTTATGCCTGTTTGCAGTAGCCCATATCCAGTCTGGAACAGCAGTTATCTTTCCGGCACAATCTTCGTTTGCCATTATTACTGCACATGCCCCGTCTGTTCTCGGACACACATCAAGAAGATGGATGGGATCGGCAAGCATGGGAGAAGCAAGGACATCCTCTATGGTAATCTCCCTCCGGAGCTGGGCATGGGGATTGTTGCATGCGTGTTTTCTGTCTCTCACAGAGACTCTTGCCGCATCTTTCTCGGTTGCCCCGTATTTTGCCATATAAGCCTGCGCCTCTGCAGCAAGGCCGGATATCGCCCCTGCAAAAACAAGCCTGTCCCATACGGGATCAAAAGCGGTTGTTATGGCCCCGGTTGTGTCCGATTCGGAATTCTTTTCCCAGCCGATAATCAGCACTTTTTCAAAAAAGCCTGACGCTACAAGTTGATAACCGCCAATTGCGAGGGTACTCCCGGTTGTACCTCCTGTTGTCAGCTTAATTACAGGCTTCATTATTCCGCCCGAACCATCAACGCTCCAGCAATCAACATAGTTGATCCCCTCGAAATGATCCATATTGCCGATCACAACGGCATCAATATCCTTTATTGTAAGATCAGCGTCCTGAAGGGCTCTCTTTACGGCCTCGTTGATAAGCTCCTGACCGTTTACATCGGGACGGTGACTCTTATGATATGTCTGGCCTGTTCCGACTATTGCAACCCGTTTTTTAGGCATGTATTTCTCTCCTACTTTTCTTGGTCTAAAATCCAGACGCAGTGGGACTGCCCGCACAAGCCGTTTACGCCGTGCGCTACTCCTTTTTTTGCGCCTGCGATCTGGTATGCTCCGGCCTCGCCTCTTAACTGCTTTACTATCTCAGCTATACGGATTAATCCTCCGGCTATTACCGGGTGACCGCTCAATAAACCGCCCGAAGGATTAACCGGAAGCTTCCCTTTTATCCCGTAATACCCTTTTTCAAGATTTATTCCAGCTTTCCCGTCTTGGCAAAGCCCCATAGCCTCAAGCCACATAAGTTCCTGATATGTGAAAGCATCATAAACCTCGGCCACATCTATCTCCGACAAAGGATCGGAAATCTGCGCCATTGAAAAAGCCTTTTTGGCAGCCTGTGTTAGCGATTTAGCTTTTGAAAGCTCCCGGTCACCTAAGAAATACGAGTCTGAGCAGAAAGAGACCCCTTTTATCCAGACCGGAAGGCTTCCGTATTGAGATGCTCTTTTTTCATTCGCAATTATTACGGCACAGCAACCGTCCGAAACAGGAGAGCAATCAAGCTTATGAAGAGGATCCGATATCATTTCCGATCCCAGAACATCTTCAACCGTAATATTCATCGGAAGCTGAGAAAGAGGATTGAGCATGGCATTACCGTGATTTTTTACAGAGACCATCGCCATCTGCTCAGGGGTTGTGCCGGTTCGGTGCATGTATGCCCTTGCCTGCATGGCACAGGCTGATATCATGTCCATTCCGAGAGATCTGTCATAAATCGGGTCAAATGCCGCATTCGTGATGAGGCTTGAAACGCTTTCGGAACCCTTGCTGTGTGCTGTTACAAGAGTCGTTCCATATGATCCCGACAACACTCTTGAGAGCCCGTAAAATGCCCCGAAGGTTCCGTCTCCCTCTACGCACGAAACATTTTTGTGTCTTGCCCCGCTTGCATCTCCCACCGCCATGCAGGATATTGTCCGACCATCCCAGAAGTCGTTCGATGTTGTTACCACATTATCAATATCGTCTATGGTCATCTTCGCATCTTCCAAAGCCTTATTGACAGCTTCCCAAACCATGTCGGCAAATGTCTCTTTAACCTTATTCGCCTCTATCTTTGTAATTCCAACGCCTATAACAGCCGCTCTGTCCATATCTTATCCCCTTACCTTACCGGCCTGAAACAGTCTATGTCATGCATGCTTCCGCTTCTTTCATCACTAAACTTTGCCGCAACCCGCATGCCTATTTTTATATCCGTATGATCTGCATCTTCAATATAATGAAGAATCGATGTGTCTGCTCCGTCAAGCCTTATCAACCCGAAAATAACCGGCGCTTTGCGGGGGAGTGATGCAAGCTGTCTTTCAACGATCGTAAAAGACTCCAGAACACCCTCTGAAGATACTTCAACCCATGCCATATTCTCCTGAAAGCAAAGAGGGCATACTTTTCTTGGCGGAACAAAGACTTTTTCGCATATTGAGCAGCCCGTACCCATAATTTTTTTGTCGTCCCTCAGCGCCAGAAAAAATCTTTCTGCCGTTTCTCCGGCCCACCAGGAGTAAGGAACATTAATTCCGCTCTTGAACACCATCGGTTCAACATCTGCAAAAATATCAATCATATCGTTATTCTCCATTTTACAAAGATATCGAATTGAATTGGAAATAAGTTCATCAAATGAGTCTTATTCGAAATTATAATCAGATTCAATTCCCTTGACTTCATTTAGAAGTTTGGATATTAAAAGTCAATATCATAATTATAACGGCTTTAAAAAATCAATAAGATAAAGGAAAAGACTACTATGGCTCTTATTTATGAAAAGAAGGGTCAAAAAGCCTATATTACATTAAACAGGCCTGAAGCCCGGAATGCCGTTGACCCTGAAACAGCAGTTGAGCTTGCAAACGCATGGAAGGATTACAGGGATGACGGCGCTCTGCGGTGCGCGATTATCACGGGAGCAGGGGACCAGTCCTTTTGCGCCGGGGCGGATCTTGCCCGCCTGATTCCTCTTTTAACCGGCGCCAGGAAAGCCGAAACCGAGGCCGACAAAATCATTCTGGGCGATTCCCAGCTTCTCCAGGATGCATTCTTGCGGGGTTTTGAACTCAACAAACCTGTAATAGCTGCTGTAAACGGTTTTGCCATAGCCGGCGGCTTCGAACTTCTTTATGGTGCAGATATACGGGTTGCCTCATTAGACGCCAAATTCGGTCTTCAGGAGGTCAAATGGTCTGTCTTTCCGGCTGGGGGCTCAACAGTCTGGCTGCCAAGACAGCTTCCGTATGCAAAAGCAATGGAGATTCTGCTGACAGGGGAGCTCATGGACGCCCGGGAGGCTTTCCGTCTCGGGTTTGTAAATAAAATTGTCCCTGCAAACATGGTTATGGAAGAAGCCGAACGTTATGCAAACATCATTATCAAAAACGGGCCGCTTGCAGTGACAGGCATAAAGAAGGCAGTCCAAGACATAATAGGCATGTCCATAAAAGAAGGTATGGCAAAGGAGCTCGAATACGCAATTCCGGTTTTTCTGAGCGAAGATGCAAAGGAAGGACCAAGGGCTTTCAAACAGAAAAGGGAGCCTGTTTTCAAGGGCAAATAAAAGACCTTTGCACAACACCCCCTTTTGCCCGATTTATTTAAAGACTTGGTTTCTGGTCTCTGGTTTGTAGTTTCTGGTTATTTCTTTTAACCAGGAACCAGTAACCATAAACCAGGAACCTAAACCTTAATTATTGCCTTCCTTGTACTTGGATAAAATTGGGCGTTCTTCAAAGGTCTCTATAAGAGGTGCGATTTGATAATAGCCGGACTTACAGGCGGAATAGCAACAGGCAAGAGCACCGTATCCTCGATTTTAAGGGAAGCAGGCGCTATAGTAATCGATGCGGACGCCATTGCCCGTGATGCGGTTGGGAAAAATCTTCCCGCATGGCATGAAATTGTCAGTATATTCGGAAACGAGGTACTTCTGCCTGATGGTGAAATCGACAGGTCACGCCTTGGCGGCATAATATTCAGAGATTCCTCAAAAAAAGAGATTTTAAACAAAATAGTCCATCCACGTGTAATTCAAAAGGTTGCGGAAATGATTGAAGAGATCGGGGAAGCATACCCCGGTTCAATTGTAATTCTTGATGTGCCGCTTCTTATCGAGGCGGAAATGCACAAAGGGTTGGAAGATGTGATTCTTGTTTACACGCCAGAACAGATCCAGATAAGAAGGCTGGTTGAAAGAGACGGAATTTCAGATGAGGAAGCCCTCTTAAGAGTACGCTCCCAGATGCCGATTGAAGAAAAGAGGGAATTCGCCACAATTATAATTGATAACAGCGGAACCCTTCAGGCAACAAGAGAAAGGGCTTTTGAAGTCTTTAATTACCTGAAAATAAAGGCGGATTAAAAAGCCTATCCCTTTAAAATTTATTGACAAACCAAACGCAACGTGGTTCCTTAAGCAAGAAATCCCATGCCATGTTATGCAGATCAATCTAATTGTTGTCCGGCTATGACGGTGGAGAACGATTAACGATCCGCTCCACTCAGAGGATGAAGAACGCCTTGTTTTGATAGGGCAATCCATAGAAGGGCAACTTCTGGTTATCGTCCACACAGAAAGAAGTGATCGAATCCGAATCATCAGCGCCAGGTTGGCGACAAACAAGGAAAGGTTCAGGTATGAAGAGAATGAAGAATGATCCTGACATGTTGGAGGAGTACGACTTTTCCGGCGGAATCCGGGGTAAATATGCAAAGCAGTATGCAGAGGGTTCCAACGTAGTAGTCATTGATCCTGATGTAGCTGTGTATTTCCCCGATCACGACTCGGTTAACGAAGCCCTTCGCAGTCTCACGGCAATTATCAAGAGGCAAAAGATGGCAGAACAACGGCATGGAGATAGTTGATAATAGACCGCGCTCCTCACGCCCCTGAAAACACATATTACCACTCGCTTTTCCTACTCACTTGAATCCCCGAACCCATGACCCCTTGAACCCTATCCTTTTAATATTCATGTTATCAAAAATATGTTGAAATCTAATGAAAATAGAATAAAATATATTTCAGAGGTGAAATATGAATAAATTATTTACTGCGATCGTACACAGAGAAGATAACATATATGTTGCAGAATGCCCGGAAACCGGTACCGCAAGTCAGGGAATAACCGTAGAAGACGCTGTAAAAAATTTACAGGAAGCTACTGAATTATACCTTGAAGAATTTCCATTAACAGAAACACAACATCCTTTCTTAACAACCTTTGAGGTTGCAGTTAATGCCTGAACTCCCCCACGTCTCCGGGAATAACGCTATTAAAATATTTGAAAGTTTAGGATTTAAAATTGTACGACAAAGAGGAAGCCACGTGGTTTTACGAAAGGACAACAAAGGTTGTGTTATTCCAATCCATAAAGAACTTGCCATAGGTACTCTAAGAAGTGCAATTAAACAGGCTGGCATTACAACTGAAGAATTTATAAAAGCGTATAAAGACATCTGACATTAATATTGCCCTCTGAAACCAAGTCAGTTCATTAATTTAAGATTCTTGCCGTAAGCTACTGTATATGCGCACGTTTTTTCTGCTCACTTGAACCCCTGAACCCTATCCCTCTGACTTTTCTAATACTTCATTATTGCCGGAAGCGTGAAAATATTATTTTCATGATAAGTATCAATACCGACGGCAAAGTAAAAAGTTCAAGTTCAAGGCGTCGCAAATTTCGTGTGATGAGGCGTACATGAGGGTACGCCGCAATCATAACGGGATGAAGCGCAACGAAGAAATCGGACTTTTAACGTTGCCGTCGGTATTCATTGACAAATCAGGTGCTTTATGGTCTTTTAACTCCGCATTTCGATAATCCCATCAAAAGTCTCATGCGTCATGGATGACGCTTAATATAAAAAAGAGTATTTCGTTTTACAGTTTTCAGGGGAAAAATTGGGTCGTTCTGAGCTTTCACAAAAGTATGAGGAGGCCATCCTTCGAGTTATGGCATGATAAACTTGCGTGGATGGTTACAGTGGGGACAATGGGGACGGGCATGAAATTATGCGTTTCTGTTGAATAAACCTTTATTTTTTACCAATCTCACCCAGGATTTTTTTAACCAGATTACCGTCTGCCAGTTTCCCGAAATGCTTCATTACGGTTCCCATGGCCTGCATTGAATTTTTGTACTGAGAAAAATCTATGTTCTCTTTTATCCACGCTTCAGTCTCTTCCCTGCCCACCATCTGAGGAAGATATGTCGACAGGATTTCAAGATATACGGAAGTCTCTTTTTTTGTAAGCTCAAGAACGGTTTTTTCCGATTTTACAAGCCCTCTTATAATGCCGAGAATATCATCGTCGGTAATCTCTTCGCCTTTTTTCAGCCTGAATGATTTTTTCCCGCTCTCAAGTGTCAGGGGAGCAGTCAGCTTCGGATATTCCGACATGACCTGCCGGACGGTATTTCTGACCTGATCGTCTTTTTTTAACATTGATGATTTCAAATCGGCCTTCAGCTTATCGAGCAGGGAAATTCCTGTATCCTTGCTCCACCCGTAGTATCTGTCTTCCATTACATTCACCCTCTCCCCAAATATTTGGCTGCTTCGTAAAAGTTCATTATTTAATAATCACCGCATCCTTTATCGGTCTATTCTCAATGAAATCTATAATGGTTTTTGCGGTAGATTCGGGCTTTTCCTCCTGGGGAATATGCCCGCATTCCGGAAATATAACAAGAGTTGAATTTGAAAGATCTTTTCTGAATTTATACCCCGATTCGAGAGGTATCCATTCATCATTTTCTCCCCATATGATAAGTGTCCGGTTTTTAATACCGGGAATTCTTCCTATAAAATAACGCAAGGCGTCGGAATCAAACGATCTTGCAAGAGCCGTTTGTGCATAAACGGCATTTTCGGTGGACATTCTGCGGAAATATGCATCAATTTTTTCCTCAGTGACCATGTCATCATTGAATAAGACTTCTTTTAAGGTGCTTTCCACAACATACCGCCCGAAAAACAGCCTTGTTATTTCCCCTGCAAACGGTATTTTTGCCATTCTTATAATAAAGGGTTTTTTTATCGGGTATCCCGCCGAATCGATCAGAACAATCTGTCCGGTTTTATCAGGATATTCAAGAGCCATGAGAAGAGCTATTGCGCCCCCTAAAGAGTTGCCCACAAAAACAACATCCTTTAGCCCAATGACATCCATCCACCTGTTAACTTCCTGCATGAGCGTAACAGCGTCGTATTTTGCATCTTCAGGCTTATCCGACCAACCGAACCCTTTCATGTCAAGGGCCCAGACATGATATCCCTGCCCGGTCAGATACGGAATAATTTTCTCCCAGGTATACGTCGAAGAGGCAAAACCGTGAAGCAGAAATATATCTCGCCCCGTTCCGGGATATTCCCTGTAATGATAATTTACATTATCTATCATTATATATTTATCTTCAGGAGTCCTTCCCTGTATTTCACCTTTGGGAATGGTTTTTATGAAAAAGCCACAGCCCGATACGGCAATTACAAGAAAAAAAGCTATAAGACAATGCCCTGATATTACAATAAATGATTTGGTTTTACTCATAATTATTTCTTGTTGCGGATCTTGGCGTGGCATTCACCGCACTTACCCTTGATCTCGCCCAGTTTTATCTTGACTGTTTCGCCATCCTTCTTGGCAGCTGCAACAGAGATATCATTGGAAATTGATGAAATTGCCAGGGTAAGCTCTTTGCCGAGGGGATTTGGAATGTTTTCACCAGCTTTCCGGGTCTGGGTGGCCAACGCATCGGCATCACTGGTAATAGCCTCAAACTTGTTGGCAACAAGATTTTCGCTCATTGCGGTCAGCCAGGCTACCCTGGCCTGCATTAGTTTCTGTGAAGGACGCAGTTCCGGCTTCACATCACCGGCCGCAAAGGCAAAGAAAGCTGTGGCAAAAATTGCACCAGACAGCAGAGTAAGGACCTTTTTCATTTAATGCCCCTTTTTCTCAGGTATTATGGATAGGTGTTGAGGAACTGATTGACTAAAAAAGCTATCCCGCATGATGAAATATTATGATGGATGCCTTTTTGTGTCAATGAAAAATGGGACAAATCAGATAATTAGAAAATCATTGACATGTAAAATCCTTCTTCTTATACTCCTGTCACAATAAAATGAATTTCCCCAATAAAAGGGAAGCGTCTTTTCGGATTTGCCCATCCCCTGATCCCCTTGAGGTCATTCTATGAAGCGTCTACTCGATTTGCTTATATTTTTGTTTCGGGCCGGTCGTGGCCGCCCTTTAGCAGCGGTATTTCTGGCACTATTCTTCTTTTTACACCTGTACTCTGACTATTCCCCGTTCAAGACCCTTCGCCTTATCCTCTTTGATGCTTATCAGACATACCTGCCCAGAGAGAGAATTTCAGCGCCTGCAACCATTGTTAATATCGATGAAAACAGCCTCAAATTATATGGTCAGTGGCCATGGCCGCGTACCCGCCTGGCAGAATTGATTGAGCGCATTTCATCCTATCAGCCGGCAGCAATCGGCCTTGATATAATAATGCCTGAACCTGACCGAGCATCACCTGCACGTATGGCAGAGTCGCTGCCTCAAATTGATTCAGAGCTCAGGAAGCGCCTAATGTTGCTTCCAGATAATGACATAATATTTGCTAATACGCTCAGAAGATCGTCCGTCATATTGGGAGTTGCAGGTTTCGACTATAAAACATCAACAACCGCAACCACTCTCCGCACTGCCCCGGTAGTGGTTAAGGGAGGTGATGCCACCCGGTACGCAAGACATTTTCCCGCAGTGCTGAAAAGCATACCAGATCTCGAATCGGCTGCTACGAGCCAGGCCTTGCTTAGCGCAGATTTGGAAAAAGGGGTTGTGCGTCGTCTCCCTATGATCTCAACTGTCGGTGAAATACTTGTTCCCTCCTTATCGCTTGAAATGTTGCGGATAGCCAGCGGCCAGCCGTCGATTGATGTCGAAATTGGTCGTCAGGGAATTGTGAGCGTCGGCCTCAGCGATATTAAAATACCTACTCAGAGCGATGGCGAAGCATGGATATATTTTACGCCATTCATGCCGGAACGCTATGTTTCAGCAGTTGACGTATTCAACGGACGGGTAAATCCGGAGCTGCTGAAACAAAAATTGGTGTTGGTAGGTCTTGCCGGATTGGGGTTGATAGATTTCCAGACGACGCCCCGAGGCGAACGGGTACCCGGGATTGAAGTTCATGCCCAGTTGCTTGAAAACATATTCGATCAACGTTTCCTGCAGCGCCCCTCCTGGATGAAGTTGTTGGAGTCGGCCATTCTCCTTTTATCTGGTCTTTTTCTTCTATATTATTTGCCTTCCCTCAAGCCAAGGTTATCAACAATGCTTGCAGAAATTCTTGCCGTGCTCTTGATAGGCTTGGGATTTCTGCTGTACCGCACTGCCGGTTTACTTTTTGATGCCGCATCGCTTTCAATTGAAATCAATATCATTTTCGCCGGCCTTTTAAGCAGTACATTCATTGAGGCGGATCGTGAGCGGCGAATTGCCGAAAAGGCATTGCAAGTTGAACGCGAGGCAGCTGCCCGTTTCGCCGGTGAACTTGAGGCTGCACGCCGGATACAGATTGGCTCACTTCCAAGGGCTGAAACTGCTTTCCCCGGAGAAACCCGCTTTGCTCTTCATGCACAGATAGAACCAGCCCGCGAAGTGGGAGGTGATTTGTATGACTTCTACATGCTGGATCAAAACCGGCTGTTTTTCATCATAGGGGATGTGGCAGGCAAAGGTTTGCCGGCCAGCCTGTTCATGGTGATGAGCAAGGTGCTTACCAAAAGTATCATCCTGAGTTCTGGACTCGACGTACGGGACACCTTTAACAGGCTAAATATGGAGCTTGAAAGGGAAAATCCGGAGGCGCTTTTTGTCACGGCTTTCGCAGCGATTCTTGATGTGGAACTTGGCCTGTTAGAATATTGCATAGCGGGTCACGACGCACCATGGCGCATTAATGCCAACGGTGATGTTAGCCGGCTGGCCGGCGAAGGTAATCTCCCTTTAAGTGTTCAGGAAGGAGTCGACTATCCAAAAAAGAGTGTACAACTCTCCCCCGGCGAAACAATTTGCATTGCCACTGATGGAATCACAGAGGCAATGAATACGGCTGGCGAGCTATACGGAGTAACTCGTTTGACACAACTCCTGGAAAGAAAAGGAGCAACTCATTTACTGCCTTCGGATATTGCAACACTCCTGAATGATGACGTACGTATCTTTGTAGGCGATGCCGAACAGTCTGATGATATGGCGTTGCTGATTATAAACTGGTATGGACCGGATAGGATTTAGCGCACGCTGATTTCGACTCGGCGGTTTAGGGGTTCGGATACGCCTTCTTTTGTCTGAATAAGCTTTTCACGCGAACCACGACCTGCGACATCAATCGACAAGGCCGAAATTCCCGCTTGTTGAACGATTTTGCGTATCGCTTCTGCGCGACTCAGAGATAGAGCGTCATTGTAATCGGGACTGCCGAGGCTGTCGGTATGACCGATTATGACGATTTCCGGGAAAGCCCGTTGTTTGAGCTCCGACTTTATCTGTTCCAGCATAGGCAAGGATTCGGGAGTCAGTTCGTTTGTCCCTTCAATAAAATACAGGATGAAAGAGGTCGGTCTTGGAGGTTGAGCCGATAATGCCGCTCCAAATTGCCGGTTGACGGCTTCCGGGTCAAGTTCCTTCGTTTCGATGCGGCCTGTGGAGTATACATCAGCCGCCTTGTATGGCTGATCGAGAACAGCTTCACCTTGTGCAGAGTTAACAACCAAAGCGCTGGAACGAAGATTTTTGTCGGGCAGCAGTACCACCCGGTCATAACCGGCACAACCGGAAATTACGATCAGGGCAACCAGGATTAAAACCAACCTTGCACGCATCTTACTTCTCCTCGCCGCTGCCGGCGTCAATGACGAATTCGGTACCTCTCAAGCCGAGGATGGCTGCTGGTGTATGGAATTTCACTGCATCCGGTGAATTCTTGGCAATTTTACCCGAAACCACCGAGAGGGTACCGCGCTTTATAGAAGCTTCAATTGCACCTGTAAGTGTTGATGAGTTGAAGGCGAATTGATTAAGAACTATCGTACTCAAAGGTCCGGCAGAAAGAAGGGTGTTGTCCTTCAGGGTAATGCCGACCGAACCATCATCTCCAGTAATGATCTTATCTCCTACGAACACCGTCATGCCTGCTGAAGCCGCAGTCTTTTGACCGGAGCGTTCGATACTGACCATGCCTCTTGAAACTTTGATCAAGCCTGCTTCTTCCGCCGCCAGAGCAGGCAGCACAAAAATCAATGCCAGACTAATAAAAAACACCAACTTCTTCATATCGCACTCTCCATTATATTTTCTGCGTCGCAAATAACCGGGGATAATATTCCCGAATCTCAAATAGTTATGATAATCCTTGAAATAATTTCTCTTTTCAATATACTTAAGCTGACAGGTATGCTACTGAAATACAACGACACTGATAACGATTCCCGAAAAATATTAGCTTAAAAGGAATTCTCATGCAAGTATATTTTTGGGGTTCGCGGGGTTCCTTACCTGCTTCAATAACTGCAAAAAGCATCGAGACAAAAATATTCAGAGCTCTCAAGGCGTCGCGCGCTCACAATCTTGAAACGGACGAAGATATAAATACCTTCATCCGTAATCAACTACCTTTTGCTGTCAGAATGAGCTATGGCGGCAACACATCCTGCGTTGAAATCAAGGGACAGGAAGAATATATCCTGTGCGATTCGGGAACAGGGTTGAGAGACTTCGGAGATCATTACATGAAAGTTGAAAAGGCCGGGCGAAAGAATTTGCCGAAGGTTTTTCATATCTTCATTTCGCATTTGCATTGGGATCACATCCAGGGTTTCCCTTTTTTCACGCCCGCATACATACCTGGTCATCGCATCCACATCTACGGATATCACGCCGGCCTGGAAAAAAGTTTCGTCAACCAGCAGGATGAACCTTCTTTCCCGGTCCCTTTGAATGAAATGAGTGCGGATATTTCTTTCCACATACTGGAGCCGGGGAAAGCTTACGAAATTGCAGGAATAAGCGTAACCGGCATAAAACAGAACCATCCGGGAGATTCTTACGGATACTGCTTTTCAAGAGACGGGAAAAAGGTAATCTACTCAACAGATGCGGAACATAAGGAAGATTCGGAGGATGAAAATTATGAATTCGTCTCGTTTTTCAATAATGCAGACCTTCTGATTTTCGATGCGCAGTATAGCTTGTTGGCGGCCATTGAGGCAAAGAAGAATTGGGGACATTCAAGTAATCTTTTGGGAGTGGAACTTGCAGTGCGTGCCGGTGTTAAGCGTCTCTGTCTTTTTCATAGCGAGCACACATACGACGATGACGCCCTCGATCAATTCCTGAACGACACCCGCAACTATCTTAATATACACGATAGTTCCTCTCCGCTTGAGATCTGTCTGGCTTATGACGGCCTGGAAATAGAGATATAGCAACGATCTTCTCTACCGAGACCCGGTTAACGTTTAGACACCAGCATCCGGTCAAAATCACGCAAGTAGTAAGCTGGGAGATACTTGATTTTGTAGTTTAGGAATTCCATTCGGAGATATTATTGGATAATAAATTAGCATGTTACACAAACAGCGTCAATTTATTCCTGCCTTCTTCACGCCTGTATTGAACTTCATACATTAACTTTTTTATGAATAATATGCCAAGCCCCCCGGTTTGGCGTCCATTAATATCCGAGGTTAAATCCGGTTCACGGACGGACATTATATCAAAAGGGACTCCTGAATCCACGATTTCTATAACAAATCCCTTTGTCTCGACGCTTTTGCAAGTGATTTCTATATTTGCATCATGATCATTTTTTTCCGCATAGGCATATTTGGAGATATTGACAAAAACTTCCTCTATAACCAATGCTATTTCGCTGATTTTTTCATTGCTGAATTTCTGCTCTCTTGCGCAGGAAGATACAAAGTCCACAGACTCATAAAGGAATTCCAGCTTTGCAGGTATGGTAATGGTCGCGGATATATCCATAAATTTAATCTATTTAAGTGCATCTTCCTGAGTATCAAAGATATCGAAGATGGTGCTGAATCCAGAGATCTTAAACACCTCTTTAACCGGGCCCTTAAGCTCGGAAAAAGAAAGCTTCCCGTTATTAACTTTTAATTGTTTTGCTGAAACCAAGATGCTTCGTAGACCTGCACTATTGATATAATCAAGTTCGCTGAAGTTGAGGAGAAGATTCTTCTCGCCCTGAGTAATCAGGCTAAAAAGGGTTTTTTCAAATTCCGGAGCCGTTATTGTATCAATTTTACCTTTGACAGATACAATAAGCATATTTTTTTCTTTCCCCGTCTTGATCTGCATAGAATTCACCCGATATTACCTTTTGAATGTTTAGTATTTTATAGAAGGCTTTTTGACGTTTAAGTATATGGATCATGTCTATAATCTGTCAAGGTATAAGGTAATATTTTTATCGTTGATATTTTTGAAGAACAATCCCGCTTTACATGTGTTGCAATCAGCTTTTACGATTGCGCTTTCATCCCCCGACTTGACGAACATGAATTATTAAAAGATCTCGTTAAATTCTGCTTAAATAATTTGGTTGGTCCTGTTTGATCCTTGACAGGCGCTTTCCTCTTTGTAATATATTCCAAGATCAAAAGCAAACCTGACTATTTACCATCCGGGAATGGTTCTTTTGAGCGATCTCGGCGGCAATCTGCGGGATTTCTTGTGCGACGGATAGGATGCTGTCGGTCTGGGAGAGGGGAGGATCTCAACAATTAATCACGATATGTATCCTAAGAACTATAAACTCCGCCGGAGGCCTGTCTGCGGCGAGGAGACCAGTAATCCATGAACCGGAAATCAGAGGCCGGAAGGCTGAAAGAGCATATTCTTGAAGCATTGTCAGTTTCCCCGGAACCGATGACTTTCGGAAAGCTCGGGAAGATTTTAACAGACCGGTTCGGTACAGAGAGAAAAGTATTTAAAAAAGCCGTAGATGATCTGATGGCCGCAGGGGAATTAACATATACATACAGGCACGGATGCTCTTTTATAGAAAAGTCTTTTGCAAAACCCGCGCGTGTGTCAGAGCATATAGTGCTTGTTCCTTATGGAATGCAGTTTTCAGGCGATCCGGGCGATGTAGTGATAAAGATACGGCATGGAATATCTTTTGGAAGCGGTGACCATCCAACAACAAGGCTTGCTCTTCGCGGAATCGAAGAAGTTTTTTGTGAAACCGGATTATTAATAAATGAAAACAGCAGTTCAGCTCTTGATATCGGGACAGGAAGCGGCGTTCTTGCAATTGCCTGCCTTCTGTTTGGCGTCAAAAGAGCAACGGGAATTGACACGGACTCATGCGCCAGAAAAGAAGCAAGAGAAAACGCCGAAATTAACGGACTCGGTAATAGGATTGAAATATCGGATGTGCCGGTTTCAAAAATTGAAGGAGAGTTTTCAATTGTTACTGCAAATCTGCGCTATCCGACATTAATAAACTTGTATCCTGTGATGATTGATCTGACCGGAATAGATTCCAGGCTCGTTTTTTCAGGTATAAAGGTTTCTGAAGCAGATGAACTGTCCAGGTTTTATTCAAAGGAACACTTCAGATGCCTGTGGGAGGAAAAAGAGAAGGACTGGGCCGGCTTTGTTTTTAAAAGAATTTAGAAAACTTCTTTTGCCTTTGCTATATTTTCAACATCTCCCATTATAATAACTGCCAGATCTTCAATAAGAATTGTTGAAGGAGGCGGATTAAAATGTATCTCCTTGTCCTTATACCTGGAACCCAGGACAACGAGATTGAATTTGTCTGTTAATTCCAGGTCGGATATCTTTTTTCCTATTATCTGAGAATTTTTTTTAACATTGAACTGGCTTATACGAATATTCCCCTGGGTGCTCCGAAGCATGCTGTCGAGGAAATCCACAACAGCCGGACGCAGCATTTCGGAAGCCATACGAAGACCGCCAATATAATTCGGTGAAACCGTGCTGTCTGCACCGGCTTTTTTTAGCTTGGGCTGAAGACCCTGATCTACCATTCTGCTAATAATACGTATGTTGACGTTCATCATCCTTGCCGTCATTGTTACATAAAGGGTATCCTTATCGGAAGGAAGGCATATGACAATGCCTGAAGCTTTATCGATTCCGGCTGTTATCAGGTTCTGGTCATCCGTGGCATCTCCTTTTATATATAGAAGGTCTTCGATGTGTCTGCTTTTTTCGACATTGTCATCAAGATGATCAATTAAAACCACTTTTTCCTTATTTTTTATAAGTTCGGAAACAACGTGGCGCCCGGTTTCACCGCCGCCGCATACTATGTAGTGATTACTCAATTTTTTTATTAGTTTCTCCATCTTGTTTTTCCTCAAAATACCTGTGAGTGCACCTTCAATTATCATCGCAGTCAGTGTGCTGATTCCGTAAAGAATAATTCCCATTCCAACGGTAATAAGCAGCATGGTAAAAATCTGGGCGGGGACATTTCCAGTCACTTCCAGAATTTCGCCGTATCCGACACTTGTCAGGGAAATAACAGTCATATACAGGCAATCCATGTATTTCGGCTTGCCTCCGAAAAGAAGATAGTAGCCGCAGCTTCCGGCAAGCACTACAAGAAATATTACAAAAATAATATAATAAAGTCTTTTTTTGATATCCATTTTTTGATGCCCGGATCTATTTTTGGATCAGAAGGGAAATCAGATTGTGACGGCTATGTAGTATAACAGAAAAAATTTGTAAAGATTTATGACGGCTTCATAAAAAGCTCGATTCGGGAGTGATGAAAAAAACTTTACAAAGAGCACCCTATGATTTATAGATATTGACCTGTTTGAATAATTGCTTCATTTCAACATCAATTTATAAACAACAGCTCACATCATGGATAATTTAATAACTCTTGTTATAGCCACCCGAAACAGCGGTAAAACTGCAGAAATCGAAGCCCTCTTAAAAGACCACCCCGTTAAAATCAAAAATTTTCAGGATTTTGGCCCGATTCCACAGGTTGAAGAGGACGGAAATACCTTTGATGAAAATGCTTACAAAAAAGCAAGTTTTGCTGCGAGAGTTCTCGGTTTTCCGGTTCTGGCTGATGATTCAGGTCTTGTCGTTGAAGCCCTTTCCGGTGCTCCGGGTGTTTTTTCAGCGAGATACGGTGGTGAAAATCTGAAGGATGAAGAACGGTGCGTCAATTTGCTCAATGAGATGAAGAACAAACCGAACAGAACAGCTTCTTTTGAGTGCGTTATATCAGTTGCGGTTCCAACCGGTAATGCCCTCACGTATGAAGGATGCTGTGAGGGAATTATTGCCGAGGAACAATCCGGGACAAACGGATTCGGCTATGACCCCATATTTTATTACCCCCCTTTGAAAAAAACCTTTGCTGAAATGAGTATGGCAGAAAAGAGTGCTGTAAGTCACAGGGGAAAGGCTTTAAATGAACTTAAAAATGAATTCGAGAAAGTATTGATCTGGATACGCCAGAATATGCCGGGACAGGATAAATTTAAGGTGATGCCGGGCTGTGAAAAGGCTGATATTAAAATCCGATAGAGGGAGATATTATGCTTACAAAAAAGAAAGGTATCGATATTGTTCAGGAGATAGGGGGAGTAAAAACTTATGAAGCGGCCCTCAAATTTTTTGAAAAAAGGCTTGATAGTGAAAATCTTTCTAGGATCTCAGCAATAAAGCATGAAGGAGTTCTGTTAAAAATAGCAAATTCAATTGCCATGTGTCAGCCGGATTACGTTTTTATCAATACGGGGTCAGAGGCTGACAGGCAGTATATCAGAGATCTTGCCATAAAAAATGGTGAAGAAGCAAAACTTCCCATGAAGGGGCATACAATACACTATGACCTGAAGAAAGAGCAGGGGCGCATTACGGATCGAACCTATTATATTGCCAACGAAGGGGAGGAGATCAGTTCCCTTGCAAACAAAACATTAAGGGATGAAGCTTTAAAAGATATCAGGGATAAGATGACAGGGATAATGCGCGGTAAAGTAATGATTGCAGGTTTTTACACGCGCGGGCCTGTCGGTTCACCCATGTCAAATCCTGCCATAGAGATAACCAGTTCCGCCTATGTTGCCCACAGCGCCGAGATTCTATACAGGAATGCATTCCTCCATTTTGATAATGAGGTTAATCGGCTTAGTCATTTTTACACAAACATCCACAGCCAGGGTAAAAACAGGTCAGAAGATCTTCCCAATGCCCGTGTTTACATGGACAGGAGCTACCAGACAACTTACAGCATAAACTGTACATATGCAGGAAATACCCTTTTGCTTAAAAAGGGAAACCACAGGTTTTCAGTTGATAAGGCTGTTTATGAAAACAGAGGCTGGGAACTGTCCGAGCACATGTTTATCACCGGTATCGAAGGGCCGGGAGGCCGTGTAACATGGTTTGCCGGAGCTGCCCCAAGCGGATGCGGAAAAACGACTACTGCAATGGCCGGGAACTATTTTATCGGGGATGATCTTGCCCAGCTGTGGATTGACGAAAAAGGGGCGATCAGATCGATTAATCCGGAGTGCGGAATTTTCGGGATTGTTGAAGACGTTAACATGGAAGGCGACCCTAACCTTATGTTGCTTCTGAGAAATGAAGGGACAGAGGTGATATGGTCAAATGTCCTTATTGATGAGAAGGGTGTGCCCCACTGGACAGGGAACGGCGAGGAGCCGCCCGTAAAAGGTTTCAACTTCCAGGGCCCATGGGAAAAGGGTATGGTTGATAAGAACGGAAAACCTGTTCCTATATCTCATCCTAATGCCCGTGTTACCCTGACTTCAAAGGCTCTTGCCAACTATTCCCCGAAGAACGAAGATCCCGAAGGAGTCATCACAAGAGTATTTACATACAGCGGGAGGGACAGTGATACCATGCCGCCGGTAAGAGCTGCCAGAAATCCGGATTACGGAGTTGTTATAGGGGCTTCGATAGTATCTGCAGCAACGGCAACGGAAGTCGGTGCGACCGGGGTAAAGCGCTCTCCATGGGCAAATGCGCCGTTTATTCCAGGTTCTCTTGCTGAATATATGGATGCACAGTTCCTTTTTTTCGGTAACAAGAAAATAGCCGGGGAACATAAGCCTGTCATGGCCGGGCTCAATTATTTTCTGACGGAAAAAGCAAGAGGCGGAACATCAAAAAAGCTTCTCGGCGAAAAAAGAGATGTAAAAGTCTGGCTGGCCTGGCTCGAAAGAAGGGTATATGACGAGGTCATGGTAATAGAGACGCCGATAGGCGAAATCCCCGGATATGAAGATCTCAAAAGATTATTCCGGGACTTAATTGGAAAAGATTATCCGGAATCGCTTTACGTTAAGCAGTTCTCCCTGTACGTTGACAATATAATCGCAATGATCGATCTCCAGATCGAGGCGTATGGAAAGGAAAAGGCGATACCCGGCAAATTGTTTGAAGTCTTAAATGAGCAGCGCGGGCAGCTTCTAAACCTCAAACAGATATTCGGATCTGTTGTAACACCTGCCGATATGCTTAAACATAATACAAGTAAAACGGCATAAACTCCTTGCAGACAGCGCAGGCAAACAAAAGCAGGAAGTCAGGAAAGCGCGAACCGGTTCTTGGCGTAATCTTCAGCGGCCGGATGCTTGTGACATTTGTGATGGGCTTTTCATGCGGCCTTCCCCTTCTTCTCACCATAACATTATTGCAGGCATGGATGAAAGATGAAGGCGTTGACCTTGCGATGATAGGAATGATGTCCCTGGTCGGCCTTCCCTATACTGTCAAGTTCCTCTGGGCTCCCTTTTTAGACCGTTACATACCGGCGTTTCTGGGAAGAAGAAGAGGATGGCTTCTTTCCGCACAGCTCCTTCTTGTTTTATCTATTGCCGGACTTGGATTCACCGAACCCGGAAGAAACCCCCTTTATGTCATTTTCGCAGCGATCCTTGTAACATTTTTCAGCGCAACCCAGGATATTATAGTCGATGCATTCAGGCGGGAAAGCCTTCCCGATGAAGAGCTTGGCCTTGGTTCTTCGCTTTATATCAACGGATACAGAGTGGGCATGCTGCTTGCTTCAGGAGGCGGTCTTATAATGGCTGATACACTGTCTTACAGGGTGGTTTATCTGATAATGGCTGCCTGCCTTGTACCGTGTATACTGGCAACGATTTTTTCTCCTGAACCGGAAATTTCAGAAGGCACTCCAAAAACCATTAAGGAAGCTGTAATTGAGCCGCTTACTGAATATTTCAGCAGGAAAGGTGCAATATGGATACTCGCCTTTATTGTTTTATATAAAATTGGCGATACGATGGCGAGCGCAATGACCATCCCGTTTTATATTGATATAGGGTTCTCAAAGACTGAAATAGGTGCTGTTGTCAAGCTTTTCGGCTTCTGGGCGACAATTGCAGGCAGTCTCACGGGAGGGTTTGCAATGCTTTATGTCGGAATTAACCGGAGTCTCTGGATTTTTGGTTTCTTCCAGGCTTTGTCGACAGCAGGCTTTGCCTTTCTCGCCCGTGTAGGATACAGTGTTCCGGCTCTTTCCGGCGTGATTGCTTTTGAGAATTTTTCAAGCGGCATGGGAACTGCAGCCTTTACTGCATTTATGGCAAGCATTACAAATAAGAAATTCACCGCTACCCAGTATGCCCTTTTGAGCAGCCTCATGGGTGTTCCGCGGGTACTTGCTTCAGCTCCTACCGGGTTTCTGGCCAGAAATACAGGATGGGAGTTCTTTTTTATTGCATGTACCCTGATTGCAATACCAGGCATGCTCCTTCTTTTGAAATTTGCGCCATGGAATCCTGATAAAGCATAATGATTGCAAGATTCTTCATGCGCGGTTATAATATTATCCGCAAACAGGTCAAATCGCCCGGCTTAATATTTGATGGCTTTTTAAAACTCTATTTTCTCACAAAGCAACTAAGATCACCAAGAAAATATTATTTAATATTAATAGGTTAACTTTGTGATCTTTGCGGCTTGGCGTGAGATCCTGGTGTTTTACGAGGGTTTCATATTTTAAGAAAATGACAACTTATAGGTAAGACATGATTAATAAAGGAAATGAGTATAACATTGCGGTAAGAAGGTCTGACGCTCTTCTTTCACAACGAAAAGAGATAATTGCGCTTTCTCCGGAAAAAGCCCTGGACCGCATTCTTGAAGCAAAACATCCGGCTGCCCTTATCCATTCTTTTCCCGAAGAAGACTTTTATTTTCTTGTACATGATATAGGGCTTAACGATTCTTATGAACTCCTGGCCATGGCATCCGAAAAGCAGTGGGACTATATTCTTGACGTTGAACTTTGGGAAAAGGACAGGATTGACACAGGTTCAGTAACAAGATGGCTTGATATTCTGTTCCGGGCAGCCCCGGACCGTTTCATAAAATGGGCGATTGAAAAGAAATCAGACCTTATAGAATATTATCTTTTTAACAATATAAGGGTTGCAATAAGGGAGCACGATCAGGACCCGTCAATTTTCGGAAAAGATTTTGTCACGATTGACGATATTTTCTATATCAAGGTTCTTGACTATCCTGAATATGAGGCGCAGGAGCCTGAAACAGAAACAGAAGAAGAGAAGCCAGGGAAAGCGCAAAGAGAAGAGTTTATAATAAAGATGCTGGAAAAGATCGCAGAGTATGACCATGAGAAATACCAGCAAATACTGTTTGAATCATCGTCTGTTCTTCGGGCTGAGATGGAGGAAGAATTTTACCGCTTAAGGAATGTCAGGCTTGCAGAAAAGAGTTTTTTACCATTCCATGAAGCAGCCGGCATCTATTCTCCCTTAAAACCGGAAGCGCTTGTGAGCCGGGAAAAAATCTCAAAAAGAAAGGATGAATATGCTTCCCTGATGCCGGTTCCCCTTTATCCTTACGAGATGCTCAAAGAAGACAATTTGTTTGCAATATCGCTGAAAAGGATTGTAACCGGTGAAGTACTTCAGAATCTGCAGGTGGAATTTGCAACCCTTTGCAACCAGATTATTGCAGCAGATCAGAAAAACATAAAAAGCAGGGATGAATTGAAGGAAGTTGTCAGGAAAGCATGCGGATATTTGAGCATCGGACTCGAACGGCTGTTAAAGGCGGACCAGAAAGCTGATGCCTGCCACACCTCCGCAATGATTGAACAATATCATATTGCACATATTTTCAGGACGGGTTTCGGGTCAGCTCTTGAACTCAAAGAGAGTGCCAAAAAATGGGTGCAGAATGCCTGGTTTGCAAAATTCGGGCTTCCGCTTTCCTTCTGGGGGGAAGAATGGATGGGTGTTCTGGGAGGACTCTTACTAAAAAAACCTCTTTATTTTGACAACTATAAAACTGGCCGTATTTACAGAGAATTTGCCACCTTATCGGAATTGGCAGAAAGTAGAAAGGTTCTTGAAGAGGTCATGGCCTTCGATAATCTTATGTCCCTTATGAATGTTGAGATAAGTCAGGTTCAGGACCGCTTTTTAAACCATAAAAAGCTTATCCTGACCCTATTTGCAAGATATCGCCTCGGCCTTCCTGAAGAGGTGACCCACGTGCCTTTTGACGATTTCATGCGGTTTTTCAGGCCGATGTGGGAAGTAAGGAGAAAACCCAGAAAAATAAATATTTTGATTAAGGAATCATTTTTAAGCTGGGTTTCCGAAAGGTCCGGGATGAAATCTTCAGAAACAGCCCGGCTGCTCGGACAAACATTTGAAGATCTTTTTACGGAAATAGAAAACGAGTACGGCAGAATTGCGTTTAAATATCTTGATCCGAGGTATATCAATCTCTTTCTTGTGCAGAAAAAGGGCTGACGACTTCCGAATTCGCTCAGCCAGTTGAAGATGGGGAAATAAATCCGTCCCTTTTTTCTAATGAAAATATCGTGGCATGATGCTATAGAAATATAGGGGATTTTTCTGCACCGAAACACTGATCGGGAAAGGAACAATATGCTGGAACTGATGAGAAAAAGAAGAAGTATCCGAAAATTCAAGAAGGACCGAATTGCCCAGACCACAATAGATGATTTGAAAGAAGCGGTATTGCGATCTCCCTCGTCACGCGGAAACAGACCGTGGAAATTTTACTTTGTCCAGGATGCCGGAGTTATCGCAAGACTGTCCAGCTGCAAGGAAGCCGGATCCTCTTTCCTGAAAGACGCTTCTCTTGCTGTGGTGGTCTGCGGCGATGAATCTGCATCCGATGTATGGATAGAGGATTGCTCCATTGCCGCTATTATCGTCCACCTGACCGCTGAGAACCTGGGACTGGGAAGCTGCTGGATCCAGGTAAGAAACCGGAGATACAACTCTGAATCGACCTCCGAGGATTACGTGCGAAACATCCTTGGTATCGACCTCCCGGTCAGGGTTTTAGCCATCATCGCCATCGGACTTCCGGATGAGGTAAAGGCAGGCCATCCTTACGAGAGCCTCGATCACGGGAAAGTCATAGCCTAAAGCCGACAAATTAAGGGTGCGATATTGAACAACGAACCCTTAGCAGGCACACAAGATTTCTGATCCGGCGCACCCATACAAGCCTTCGGGTGGCAATCGTTGACATTCTTAGAACAATTCTCACAAAGGATTTAGGATAAATCATTATTTTGCGGCCATAATCGTCTTGACTCACAGGGTCCTTCTTCATATATTCCCGCCGTGAAAAAGCAACGCCTTATCAATCCAATGTCAGGAGTTATCCTACCGGTAGCGCTCACTCTGCTGGTACAGGCAATGGTTTCAATGAGCACGGTAGCCATTCCGGTATTGATGTCGGTTGCTGCCGGTGAATTAAATGTTCCCTCCAGCTATGTCGGCTTCTTCATGTCCCTGATTTATCTGGGTGCGACAGCTATCGCACCTGTCAGCGGATATTTTATCAGCCGGTTCGGGGCAATTGGAGTAAGCCAGGTTTGCCTGATCCTGTGCGCTCTGGGATTGGGGATATTTTCAATCCCGGTTATTTCCATGATGATCATAGGGGCATTGATCATGGGAATCGGTTACGGGCCCGTGACACCTGCCAGTTCCCATCTGCTGGTCCGAACCACGCCTGTTTCAATGATGTCCGTCGTCTTTTCAATTAAGCAGACCGGTGTTCCGGTTGGCGGGGCCATGGCAGGCGCGATTGTCCCGCATCTGGTTATTCTCTGTGGTTGGAAAATGTCGGCGATACTGGTGGGGGCATCGTGTTTGATTCTTGGCATTTTTCTGCACCGTTATCGGAAACAGTTCGACACAGAGCGTTCCACTCTATCCCGGCTTTCCTGGAAAAATGTGGTTGAGTCGTTAAAAATGGCTGTTTTCCACCAGGAATTGCGTTATATCGTCATTGCTTCATTTTTCTTTTCCATGATGCAATTGAGCCTGATCTCTTTTATCGTTATTTATTTAATAGAAGACGTGAAGATGACGCTGGTTCAGGCCGGGATTATCCTGGCTACTGCCCAGACAGGTGGAATCATCGGGAGAATCGTATGGGGCGCGTTGGTCGATCGGGGTGTAAATCCCCGTCTTATGCTTGGTATTTTAGGCATTGCCATGACTGCATGCGCACTCTCATCGGCAGCCTTCTCACCACAATGGCCTTTTTTTGCAGTGCTGATCGTCTGCGCGCTTTACGGATCTGCCGCTATAGGTTGGAATGGCGTCTATCTCGCTGAGGTCGCGCGCATTGCAAAGCCTGAATTAGCCGGGATGGCGACCGGCGGGTCACTTTTTTTTACATTTGCCGGCATCTTGGTCGGGCTGCCTGTATTTTCTTTGGTTGTTGAAAAAAGTGGCAACTACCCGCTCGGATTCGGGATTATTGCAGTCGCAACATTTATCTGTGGCATAGTTTTGTTGCTTTCTCACAATTCGCGCTGAAGAGAATTTCATACCATTGAAGCCCCGCGCAGCAAGCTACGGGGTATCTCCGTAAGGAGTTTTTTTATCGTGTCTGTCGGAGGTAAGTGGAGTTGCGCTGACCCTGGCAAACGCTTATTCTCAATAGTTTGGAACCATGGTTTTACTGATACGGTAACGCTTTCTGCCGACGTCCAGAAATTAGAGGGCGTAAATAACATTGGCGACCCTGTTTTTTTCATGCGCAACAACTAAAGCAACAGCGTGGATGGATAGTTGTTAAATGTTATCCGGTTCCGGATGCTACTGATATTCAGCAATTTATACGGATCAATCTAAACATTGTTGATCCAGAGTGGAGGCGAATGGCGAAACACATAGGAATCGTTGCTTGCAGTGCAGAGGGGGCCGCTCTTTGCTACCGCACGCTTTGCGCAGAGGCGCCTGTGTTGATGGGCGAGCACATGCACCCCGAGGTTTCCATGCACACCCACTCGCTGGGAAAATACATGGTTCATATTCGCTCCGGAGATTGGGGGGCGGTTGCAGACCTTATGTTGTCATCTGTTCGCAAGTTGGCTGACATTGGCGCAAAACTTGCCATTTGCCCGGACAACACCATTCATCAGGCCTTTGCGCTTGTCGCGTCCCACTCTCCCATCCCATGGCTTCATATCGCCGAAGCGGTTGGACGCGAAGCGCGCATACGGGGTTTCAGTACCCTCGGCATCACGGGAACGAAATACCTGATGACCGGTCCTGTGTATCCCGAGACGCTCAGGCATCTCGGTATTGCATGCGAGATACCGGAGGCGGCTGATCGGGAACTTATTGACACGATCATTTTCAAAGAACTCGTCAACGGCGTGTTCAAAGAAGAATCCAGGCTGTACCTGAATACCGTGATCCGGAAGCTGAAGGACAGGGGTTGTGATGGTGTGGTTCTTGGGTGCACGGAGATCCCTCTCCTTGTTGATTCGGACGACTGTCCTTTGACCGCACTCGATTCGACACGTTTGCTGGCCAGAGCTGCATTGCGGGAATCACTGGCAGAGAACCAATCAGCGGATGCAGGTGACGCGTGACAGCACTCCTGATCCGTGTCGTTGAGACTGTAGAAAAAATCATAAAGCCGGTTTTTCTTGCTTATAACCAGTTGGTTTTACAATGTGTAATTTCCTGAAGAAGGGGCGTAAATACGCACCCATACCCAAACGGAACATATTTATGACATTTGCTATAATACCCATAACTTGTACCCGCTTTGATTTTTAAACCTGGGATATCGAATCTCATTCGCCAGAAATAAGCCATTAAATTGCTCTGTTAACAGAATTGACCGAAGGAAAAAGCGAAAGATTTGTGTGAGGGATAAATCTGGCGGCAGAAAACCGGTTCATGAAATCCTGGTTTACATTCAATTCGATATAAGTGACGCTGTTTCTGATAGCCTCTATTTCATCAATTAATCTGTGGTTTTTAAGAAGCATGGAGGCGCCTTCAAGAGAGCTGTTTCCTATCGACTTATAGGTGCCCTCAGGGAGATCCGGCATCATTCCGATGGTAATGGCTGAGCGGGGATTGATGAGGGAGCCGAAAGTGCCGGCCACATAAAACGTGGAGAGCTCTGAAAGAGAAACCCCGACATAGGAAGCAATTGTTTCAAGGATTGTATACATGGCTGCCTTAGATCTTATGAGACTGTCAAGATCGGCCTGGCTTATGGTGAGATCAAAACCTTCAAAAGATTCTTCTGCATAAACCAGGATGAAGTGTTTTACCCCGTCTTTTTCAATCAATCTTGTTCCGCATGCGTCAAAAACAAATTTTCCTTTTATGTCTATCATGCCGGAGATAAAAAGTGCTGCTGCAAGGTCAATAAGGCCTGAGCCGCAGATGCCCCTGGGGGAAAGGCCTTCTATTGTACGAATTGAAAAAAGCCCGGTTTCTGAATCCACGGATACCCTGTCGATTACTCCGGGACCCGCCATCATGCCCATCTTTGTGACCCCGCCTTCGAGAGCAGGGCCGGCGGCACCGGCGCAGGCAACCAGCCAGTTTTTATTCCCGAGGACAACTTCGGCATTTGTCCCGACATCAACGAGGATAGATGTATTATCGCCGCGGTATAGGTCCGAATATAAAATCCCGGCAACAAGGTCTCCGCCAAAATAACTTCCTGTGTTCGGGAAGATAAAAACTCTGGCCGATTTATTTACTTTTATTCCCAGCTCGCGGGCGCTGACACAGCCTGGTCTGTTTGTGACTGGGATGTACGGCTCCCGGATAATCCAGCGGGGATTCAACCCAAGAAAGAGATGGGTCATTGATGTATTTCCTGCCACGGAAAGAAGGTATATGTCGGAAGGTTCGATTTTGCAGGATTTGCATAGTTCTGCTATGGCCCGGTTCAACTCTTCAATTATCAGCCTGTTCAGTTCGCAGAGCCCCTCATCTTTTTCGGCAAAATGGAGCCTCGTAAGAATATCAGGCCCGATTGATATCTGGGTATTGGTGAAAGAGCTTTCAGCCAAAGCAAGACCGGTTGAAAGATCAAGTAATCTTAATACAACGGTGGTTGTGCCAAGATCGACCGCAAGGCCGGTTAACCTGTCCGTATCATCGGCGGATATTCCGGAAAGGCGCCATTTTTTATGATCTTTAAAAAGGACGCAGCGTAAATTGTAATTACCCTTTCTGAGCAGCTCCGGGAGATTTACAAGAACAGACAGGTCGATATCGACCATTTCCGTTTTGAGAATGGCCATTAACGCTCTTTCCAACCTGTCCGCGTCCGCAGTGTTGTCTTCAAGGGAAGGGGGAGTGACGGAGACTCTTTTTATCCAGCCGTTAGCAAGTTCAGACATTTTTTATGCTCTGCATGAGACGTTCTACTTCAGCAACGATTTCTTTTATAATTTTCCCGGCATTCCCCCTGATCAGGTAGTTACTTATGCTTCCTGTAAGAGGGGTGCTTTCCGGATTAATTTCAATTACAATGGCTCCCGATTCTTTTGCTATGACAGGCATGTATGCTGCCGGCTGGACAAGCGCGGATGTTCCTATAACCAGCATTATATCGCATTCATAAGAAACTTTTCGTGAACGCATAAGGTGTTCAGGCGGTATCATTTCACCGAAGAAAACGCAGTCCGGCCTTAAAATTCCTCCGCAGGAACATTTGGGGGGAATCTCATTCAGGGATATTTTGAAAGTCTCGATTTTTTTTCCGCAATCAAGGCATTTCTGCCATGCAAAGTTGCCATGAAATTCTATAACGTCGCTGTTTCCTGCCATCTGGTGAAGCCCATCAACATTCTGGGTGATAATTACGTTCAGTATGCCAAGCTTTTCAAGTTTTGACAAACCCTTATGCGCGTCGTTCGGTCTGGCTTTGTCTACAATATCTTTCATCTCCCTTATAAGAATGTTCCAGACTTTTGCGGGATCCCTCAAAAAGGCGTCAATATGTGCAAATTCCATGGGATCAATCTTTTCCCATAATCCACCCTCGCCGCGAAAAGGCGGGATGCCGCTTTCAACCGAAACACCCGCACCTGTGAGAGCAATAACTTTATTTGAACCTGCAATGTCTTTAGCTGCTTTTTTAATTAGATCTTCCATAATAATGTTCTCTGTTTTCATACCGTCAGGTGTTTCACCAAATGTTCCAATTTTTCTTTTTGTTCCTGTGTCAGCTTATCGAATTTCAGTTCCGCCCCGCGTGGATTTATGCCTGCAACCTTTGCATTTGCCATGATTGAGTATTTCCCATTTATGTCTGAAACCGTTAAAACAACTTTCTGACCGGCAGTAAAGAATTCTGCTGTTTCAACAAACAGGCCCGCCGTAGTTATCTTTCTCACCAAAACCCTTCCGGAAAAATCTTCTGTGTCATATTCAACGACCACAGGCTGCACGGATTCCTGTTCCGTGCCGAAACTTGCATTTGAGTTTCCGGTTACCTGCCGGGATCCGGGAGCTTCCAATATTTTCAGAATAATTATTGTTATATTGTCATCCCCTCCGCGTTCATTTGCAAGGTCAACAAGAATCCGGCACGCTTCTGCCGGCGGGTTGCTTTTGACAATATCCGCTATTTCTTCAGGTTTTACCTTGTCACTAAGGCCATCGGAACAAAGAACAACTATATCGCCGGTTATAGGCGTGATTTCACGAAAATCCGGGTCTACACTTTCCTTGTTTCCCATTGCCCTGGTTATCGTGTGTCTGAATTTGTCAGAGAGGGCTTTTGAGCCCGCCGGTGCAAAAGCCTCATATTCGGCCATTGCAGTGTGAGGAACCGACAGGAGGCTGACTTCCTCTTTCCGGATAAGATAAATCGGGCTGTCTCCCACATTTGCCGCAATAAGGGTATCAGGGGTCAGGAAAACGGCTGATACTGTTGCCCCCATTCCTCTATATTCTTTTACTTTTTTTGATAAGTCGTGAACCAGCCGGTTTGCTTCAATGATGCTTGAATCAAGCCATGCAGCCTCTTTCGAAAGATTATGAGGTCCGATATTATTATCTGAAATAATTCCGCCTGCATATTCGTTCATCATCTTTTGTATGGTCTCTGCAACTATTTTACTTGCTACTTCGCCGGCCTGATGTCCCCCCATTCCATCGGCAACAACATAAAGGCGTAGGCTCTCATCGATGAAATATGAGTCTTCGTTGCCTTTTCTCTTTCTTCCAACGTTTGTTATTCCTGCAGATTCAACCATGGCTTTTTCCCTTTCGGTTGCCAGTCTCATATCTGTAACTTTTCAAAAGAATCATAACAAGAATTCAGAGTGTTTTGTATAAGAATACAGAAGAAAAACAATACTATGGATATTCCGACTCCTGACTTCTGGCTCCTGTATTCTCATGCTTCGTTGTGCACGCTCCGGGCATGGCTGTTAGTTTTATCAGGATTTATTTGAAAGACGGTTAACAAGGGTTAAGGCAAATTTTTTTAAAAACAGAAGCTGAATCGCTTCTGAAGCTCTGTCAAGCATCAAAACATCTATTATCAAAAGAATGCAGTCTGTTTCTGCGACAACCGTGGCGGTTCTGACCTGTCCGCTGATATAGGCCATTTCACCGAAACATTCGCCATGCCCTATTACTGAAATGGCTTTTCCGCTCCTCATTATTTTTACTTTACCGCTTAATATGATGTAAAAGGTGTCGTCAATCTGGCCTTCCGTAATTATTATCTTCCCTTTAGGGACTTTGCTGATTTTGCTTGATGCTATGAGCTCTTTTATATTGTCATTTGAGAAATTATTGAAAAAAGAGAGGTTGTGCATGAAATCGACAACATCCTTGACTCTTTCATTGTCTGCGGTTCCGGCAAGGCCCCTTAAGGCTACCCTCAAATCGTACGCAAGATCCATGCAAGTCTGATATCGTTCGTCTTTATTTTTGGCCAGAGCTTTCCGAATTATTTCATCCATAATTTTCGGGAGTTCGGGACGATTATTTACTATCGGCTCTGGGATTTCATTGTTGATTTTATACATTATGGAGAAATGGTTTTCGCCTCCAAAAGCCTTTGTTCCAGAGAGCATTTCGTAGAGAACACATCCTAAAGAGAATATGTCACTTATCCCGGAAACCTGCGAATTATTCAATTGCTCAGGAGACATATAGCTTGGTGTGCCCCAGATCCCCATATCTATCGTTGTCCCGGTAATCCGGGCTATACTAAAATCTGTTATTTTCGGGGAGAGCGAGGAATCTATCATTATATTTGTTGGCTTTATATCCCTGTGTATCACTTTCTGCTTATGGGCATAATCCATAGCGATGCAAACATTTATTATGATTTCAATTATTTTGTTTAAGGGGAGGAGGCTTTCTTTGCGGCAGAATTTTGCAAGAGTGGAACCTTCAATATATTCCATTGCTATATAACAATAATCTTCATAGACGCCGGCATCATATATTGAAACAATATTGGGATGATGCAGGCGACCGGCAGATTGTGCTTCAATAAAAAAAAAAGATCTTTCTTTGTCTGAATTGAGCCTTGACAGTTTAATGGCAACAGGTCTTTGTATATAAGGATCAACACCCATATAAACAACGCCTGAGCTACCCTGCCCGAGCTTTCCTGTAATTTTATACCTTCCGACTGTATCAAGTCCAATCAGGTCGGGAACAGGTTTGAGGTTATCGTCCATGATGTTTCCCATATAATGAAAACCCTGTACGTGAAAAGTTGCCGGCCCTGGTAAATATGAGAAAAACCAGATCAGATTACAGGATGAAAGCCATATCACACGAAACGCCGAAGCAACCGAGTTTCTGCCTTTTTTCAGCAGCAGTCTGCCTGCATATTTCAACCAATTTATTCATTTCACTGTCAGATCTTTCCTGATTAAGGTGGAAAAGTCCGAGTTTTTTTACTCCCGCATCAAAAGCTAAGGAAAGAGCTTGTGAATATGCCGAATGTCCCCATTCCTTATGCCGTTCATATTCTTGAGGAGTGTATTCGGCATCATGAACAAGAAGATCGGCTTCAGCAGAAAACTCGATATAAGATTTTACAGGAAGGCCGCCTTTGTGAATAAAGCCGAGTTCATTGTCGGTGAGGAAAATAAAAGTTTTTCCGTCTTCAGTGAATTTATACCCGCTTCCGTTGTTCGGGTGGCTCAAAGGTATGGGGGTAATCGTTACAGAACCTATTTCAAAGGTGGTCGGGCATGCATCGGAATAGGAGATTTTTGCTTTCAAATCAGAGTATCTCACCGGGAAATTGGGGGGGGTCATCACTTTTGAAAGTATTCTCTCAACGAATTTACTGTGAAACGGGCATTTGTGCATAACTAATTCGGAATTGTTTGAATATAAAGGCTTGAAAAAAGGAAAGCCCATAAGATGATCCCAATGGGCATGGGTAAAAATAAAATTGTATTTATGAAGGTTTTCTTCAAGGAGTTGATTGCCGAGTCTCCGGATTCCTGTCCCTGCATCTATAATAATTATATCACCGCTTTTGGCCCTGATCTCAATACAGGTGGTATCTCCGCCATATTTTAAGTAATCCTTGCCGGAAACGGGAATAGAGCCTCTGGACCCCCAGGATTTAATATACATTATGATAACCTTTCTTAAAACGCATTAGTTTCCGGATAGATACAAAAATTATAAGGTCTTTCCGAAAAAGGTATGCCATATTCCGTTACACTCCCATTTTTGTATTGTTTTAACAGGAAGCTTTGATAATTGGAAGTCAATTTCTTTCGCTTCGCTTTTTAACAGCCCTGATAATACAAAGCATTTTTTATTCAAAAAACCCTCCGACCGGACAAGAACCTTCATGATATCATGATGAATATTAGCTATTAAGAGGTCAGCCTGGAGTTCTATGTAATCCTGTGCCAACCCGCGGACGGGCAGAATCCTGTCCTGCATCCCGTTTAAAAAGAAGTTTCTTTTGGCTGTATTAACGGCGAGATAATTGATATCGGCAGCAAGAATTTTTTTTGCTCCGAGATATGCTGCTGCTATTGCGAGAACCCCGGTGCCTGTTCCAAGGTCCACGGCTGATTCAATGTTTTCGTTTGAAAAAGCCAGTTCGAGTGCTTCCATGCAGTCATGTGTTGTTGGATGAGTTCCTGTGCCAAAAACGACGCCAGGGTCAAGAATGATTTTAATACTTTTGTCAAAATTATCGGAATCTTTCCACGGCGTGGTTATAACAAACCGGCCTATATTAAGCGGAAAAGGCATTTCGCCCTGCCACTCGTCATATGTCATCTGATAGTTATCTATCAGTCTCAAGCCCGGGTGAGTTAACAGGATTTCTTCAATTTTATCGCGGGATGGTGTTTTAAAAAAAAGAAATGAGAAATTGTCTTCTTCCCAGTTCCCTATAAATTCGGCGCCGAAGATTCCATGACCAGGATTTATACGGCCTTCAAGGTAGTAGATGTAAAGATCCTTGTAAGGATTATCTGCTACCATCTCCATTAGCTGTGTTTGCCGCCCTCATCTTTCGGATTTCTGTTTATCTGGTCCATATACCATTCCATCGGATCGAGAAGAGTGTAGCCCATTTTCTGAAGTTTTTTCTTTACAGGGCTTATGTTCTGGGTCAAAAGGTATGGAAATACCGCGCGCTTTCCTTCATCCCAGTATCTCGCAACAAGAATGCTGCCGAAAGAGACATGCTCCTCTGTAATAGCATCGACGATTTTCTTCATCTGTCCTATCTTTTCTTCAACTAGGATACATAAAAGAGTTCCCGGTTCGCCGATTCCGAGAACGTTTACGAAAGCCCTGAGCAAATCATCAACTGAAATAATCCCCTTAAGTATTCCCTTTTCATCGACAACAGGGAATGCGCCAACCTTTGTTTTCAGAACGAGCAACAGGACATCCTGAATTGTGTAAGAGAGAGAAACGGTAACAGGATTTATGGTCATAATATCCTTTACCTTCAGATTGGAGATTTTTTCCTTCTCCTTATCCTCGCAAGCTTCATAATCATGCAGGACATCAGATGGCAGGGCGCTCCTTATGTCCCGGTCTGTAATTATCCCTATAAGCCTGTTATCCAACTCTATAACGGGAAGATGCCTGATACAGTGTGTGGCCATCTTATCTTTTGCTTCAAAGATTCCGGCATCTTTACTTACAGTTACAACACTGCTGGTCATTGATTTGCTGACAAACATATTAACCTCCAACACACCATTTCTTGTGCCCTGTTATCAGGTTATATTGAAATGCCACATAAATAAACCTGAATAGTAACACGTTATTTCTTTCCAAGCCGGTATGCAATAACAAACATTTGCATTCCTAACCTTTTATGTTTAAAAGAATTTCAACGTGGTTTTTTGCAAGCTCTGGAAGTCTTGATAGAGAATATCCACCTTCAAGAACCGAGATAAGTCTTCCTTTCGCATATTTTTCAGCCATGTCGAAAATCTTTTTCATTATCCAGGAAAATCCTTCAGTAGAAATCTTTATATCCGACATATCATCATCAGCATGAGCATCAAATCCTGTTGATGTTATAACTGCTTCAGGCTCAAATCTTTCGAATGCAGGCAAAAGATCGTTTTCAATGAGTCTTTTATAGTCTTCATCTCCCCATCCGGGCAAGGCCAGAGAATTTTTTGTAAAACCATACCCTTCACCAGTGCCGTATTCGAATTCACGGCCTGTTCCGGGATAGGAAAAGGAAGGATGCTGGTGAATGGAATAGTAGAAAACTGTCGGATCCTGTTCAAAAATGTGCTGGGTTCCATTCCCATGATGAACATCAAAATCAACAATTATCACCTTTTTAATTCCCCATTCCTTCTGAACATATTTTGCCGCAATAGCAACATTATTGAAATAGCAAAAACCCATAGCCTTGTTTTTCTCGGCATGATGGCCGGGGGGCCTTACAGCACAAAAAACATTGTCCAGATCACCCTTCATTACAAGATCTGCGGCATTTAATATTCCTCCAACTGCAAGAAGGGCTGTTTCAAAAGTAAATGTGCACATCTGGTTGTCCGGATAGTCGAGCATTTTTTTCCCCGCAAAACAAAGCTCCTCGAAGCGGCGGATATAAGATATGTCATGGACGGCCTCGATCCATTTCATATCTGCCTGCTTTCCTTTAAGCAGAGTAAGCCTTTCAAGAAGACCGGCTTCTTTTATTCCGTTATAAATGCTTGTTAATCTTTCGGCTACTTCAGGATGGTAGGGGCCGGTATCGTGGAGCAGGTAAGCTTCATCGTACAAAAAGCCTGTTTTCTTCATATGTTGTTATATCCTCATATGCATCTATTTGACTATCTTGTCAAATATTCCAAAAGCAGCTTTTACAACGCTGTTATCATAAGGTAATTCTATTGTCGGACGTCCATTTAAATCATATTCATAAAGAGTCTTATCTTCCGGAATTGTTCCGGCAAGATTGACCCCTGCTTCCTTAATAATATTCAATATATCTGAAGACGGAAATTCTTTGCACCGGTTGATTATGATGTGGCTTTCACCAACACCAATTTTCAAATCTCTCGAAAGTTCGTTAATCCTCAACGCTGCCTGAAGCCCCCGCCTTGATGTGTCCGAAACAATAAGGAGGACATCGACATTTTTTGTGGTAAGCCGGCTGATATGTTCCATTCCGGCCTCATTATCAATGACAATGTAGGGATAATTATCCGTAAGGCGTTCAAGAAAACCGGTTAAGAGTGTGTTTGCTGCACAGTAGCAGCCCGATCCTTCAGGCTGTCCCATTACGACAAGATCATATCCCGCAGCTTCCACTACAGCCTGCTCAAGCTTCATTGACATGAAAACATCTTTGGTCATGCCGCCGGGAACAACCCCTTTTTTCATTTCTTCTCTGGCGTTTCCAAGAGTTTCGTTTACGGATAATCCGAGGACTTCGTTAAAATTGGCATTGGAATCGGCATCTACTGCAAGGACCGGTGTTTTTCCCCGGGCAGTCAAATATTTTATCAAAAGCCCTGAAATAGTTGTTTTCCCTGTGCCTCCTTTTCCGGCGAGGGCGATAGAAAAAGACATATCCTATTAATTCCTTTATATAATTTTATCGTGCACTGAAACAGCGATCTAATTGAAGCAACCCGCAGCAAGCTGCGGGTAATCTTCGACCGTAAGGAATTTTATATAGTTTTAATCTGCTCGCTATTGCAGTTCAAAGCTGTAGGGGAATATTAAATCTGATGACAATTTTAGGGTACTTAAGATAGATAAAACAAACAGTCAAGCAACTTTTTAGCATACAATTAACAGAACGGCCTAACTGTTCAATATCGCAAGGAAAGGCTTAAACTCCTTGCAAAAGAAAATACCGTATGTTAAGGAATAACAACTTGTATAAATTATAAAAACTTAAGAATCATCTCAGGATTAGTCGATGGAGTTGGATGATTCGGGAGTCAGCGATTCCGGAATCCAAATGAAATGTAAGGGGAATTCAAACCGCTGAATGACGGGGGAAATTGTTAACAAAGCGGTTGCAAAAGTTCATGATATTAACATCAACAGATAACAAATTATCAGGAGGGTATCACAGATGGATTTTGAGCTTAACAAGTCACAGAAGGAAATTCAGAAAGCGGCCAGAGAGTTTGCAAAAGGGGAGTTTGATAAAGAACTTGCCCTCGAACTTGATAAGAAGCATGAGTTTCCGCGGGATATCTGGAAAAAGGCAGCCGATCTTGGTTTCATCGGCATTCATTATCCTGAGAAATATTCGGGACAGGGCCTGGGAATTATGGAAAATATTCTTGTTGCAGAAGAGCTTTGCAGCAAAGATTCAACTATCGGAAGTTGTGTCGTACTTTCAAGTTTTGCCTCCGAATGTATTTTACGGTTTGGAAGCGAAGATCTGAAATCCAAATATCTTCCCATGGTAGCAGAAGGGAAAGTGCTGTCAGCCGGTGCATTTACTGAGCCGGACCATGGCTCAGACATAACATTCATGAATACATCGGCTTTAAAAGAAGGAAATGAGTGGGTAATAAACGGGACAAAGACCTTTATCACAAACGGCGGAATTGCAGGATTTTTTACAGTTCTTTGCCAGACAGATCATGAAATTAAACCCACTCATAAGGGAATCAGCATGATCCTGGTTGATGCGGACAGTAAAGGCGTTTCAACAACAGATGTCGGCCACAAAATGGGCATTCGAATGATGACTACATCTGAAGTTGTTTTTAAAGATGTACGCGTTCCTGTTTCAAATCTTATCGGGGTGGAAGGGAAAGGCTTCTATCAGGTCCTCGAGTTTTTTGATGAAAGCAGGATTTTAATAGCAGCCCAGGCTCTTGGAATAGCACAGGGAGCATTTGACAGAGCAATCGCATACGTAAAGCAGAGAGAGCAGTTCGGGAAGAAAATAGCCCAGTTCCAGGTCACACAGCACAAGCTTGCAGATATGGCTACAAAAATTGAGCTTGCAAGGCTTATTACATACAAGGCTGCATGGAATTATGATCAGGGAAGGATAGATCCAAAGCTGACTTCAATGGCCAAGATGTATGCGGCACGAACGGCCGTGGAAGTTGCCGATGAAGCCATACAGCTTTTGGGCGGATATGGTTATATGACAGAATATGAAGTGGAACGGTTCTACCGTGATGCGAAAATTACCGAGATTTATGAGGGAACAAAAGAGATTCAGAAAAATACTATTGCAAGCGCACTTCTGGGCAAGTTCAAATAACCTGGTTACAATAACTCTAACGGAGGAGGCTTTATGATTGATCTTGTAAAAAAAACAATGCTCACCGGAGTCGGCTTTGCACTTAAGACCTGGGATGAAGTTGAGAAAAGAGCCAAAATTATTGCCAAAAAAAGCAAAATGTCCGAGAAGGAAGGGGAAAAATTCCTGGATGACGTCCGTGAGAAGTATGATGAAGTGCAGGACAAACTGGAGGCAAAAGTAGGTAAAATGATCAAGAATCTCATGAAGAAAGGGAATGTTGCCACAAGCGATGACATCAAGGCCCTGAAAAAGGAGATAAGTGAGCTGAAAAAAAAGATCAAGGGATCAGGTTCAGAAAAATAAAGCCGGAGCCTGAAATATGCTCAGCATAAAAAAAATCGGCGTTATAGGACGGACATACCGTCATCTCAACCGCTACCGGCAGATATTAACGGTTCTTTTCAGGTACGGGTTCGGAGACCTTATTGAGCTTCTGAAGATAGAGCAGTATATAGAAATAGGTCTTCAGATGATCTCGAGAAAAAGGCGCGACAGGGTAGATAAGCTGACGAGAGCGGAAAGGATCAGAATGGCTTTCGAGGAACTTGGCCCGACCTATGTCAAGTTCGGCCAGATTCTTTCCACCCGCCCCGATCTTGTTCCGATTGACTTCACGCAGGAGTTATCAAAACTTCAGGATGAAGTCCCCCCTTTCCCTTTTATTGACGCAAAAAAAATAATAGAATCAGAGATCGGTGTTTTGACGGCCGATTTATTTGAGTTTCTTGATGAAACTCCGATTGCTGCTGCTTCTATCGGCCAGGTATACAGGGCCAGGCTCAAAGACGGAGAAGAAATTGCCATAAAGGTCCAGCGTCCCGGCATCAGGAAGATAATAGAGGTCGATCTTGAGATAATGCTTCATCTGGCAATGCTTATGGAGCGCCACGTTGAAGAGATGGATCTCTACCGCCCTGTCAGGATCGTGGAGGAATTTGCCAGAACCCTTGAGCGGGAAATCGACTATACACTTGAAGCTTCCAACATGGAGAGAATAGGGCATCAGTTCTTAAACGATCAATCTCTTTATGTCCCCAAAGTATACCGCGAAATGACAACGGCCCATGTCCTTACCATGGAGTATATTGATGGCATAAAGGTTTCAGAATTAGAGCGCATTGATGAGGCCGGTCTTGACAGGAAATTAATTACAGCCCGTGGTGCCGACATCTATCTTAAACAGGTTTTTGATCACGGTTTTTTTCACGCTGATCCGCATCCCGGAAACATATTTGTTCTTCCCGGCAATGTTATCTGCCTGCTTGATTTTGGAATGACAGGATTTGTCGACCGCCAGACAAGGGAGGATTTTGTTGAACTGATAGAAAGTGTTATCAGCCAGAGCGAGACGAGAGCGGCCCAGATTATACTGAAAATTACCACATGGGACGAACTGCCTGATACGCGCCTCCTTGAAAGAGATGTAGCCGATTTCATGGGAGAGCACCTTTACAAGCCCCTTAAAGACATCAAAATTGGAAAGCTTTTACAGCATCTTCTTGAAGCGACTTCACGCCATCGCCTTAGAATCCCTCCCAATATATTCCTTATGATGAAGGCGCTAAGCACGGTTGAAAGTGTTGCTGTTTCCCTTGATCCTGAGTTTGACATGATCGGGCATGCGGCACCATTTATCAGGCGCATCAGACTTGCTATGTTTACGCCCCAAAGACTTACCGGTGAAGTGATGGGGATTGCGGCTGAATCTTTTCAGTTCATGCGTCAGTTCCCAAAGGATTTGCTTGAAATCACCAGGCTTATGAGGAGCCAGAAACTTGGATTAAAGATAGAACATAACGGCCTTGATAATATGCTTTCAACCCATGACAGGGTCAGCAACAGGATATCTTTTTCAATAATAATTGCCGCCCTCATAATAGGATCGGCAATTATACTCGCTTCCGCAATTCCTCCCATGCTTTACGGGGTGTCACTTCTTGGGATCATAGGGTTTGTAGCTGCAGCCATGATGGGGTTATGGCTTCTTATTGCCATGTTACGAAAAGGAAAATTGTAATTAGTGCCTGAAAGAATACCCGGGACTTTTGCATAACATCTGATCAAAGGGCCTGGCAGGGGTAATGGGCTTTGGCATTTTGCAAGAATGAGATACAGACTCCGCCAACGGCAGCAAATCCGCATCCATTATACCTGAACAGCCCCAAAGGATAGATGGTCACGAAGCCCTGTTTTCTATCTGCCTGTCTGGTCTTTTTCGACTGCATGGGGCGTTGATATGTTTCCTAAAAAATTTCTTGCGGAATGCCAAAGCCCATTACCCCTGCCAGGCCCGAATCGGGGGTACGCAAAGATCTCTATACTACCGTATATCCCGGCCCCTCCCCACCTTCCGGGCATGTCCACTTTATATTCCGGTACGGATCTTTTATGTCGCATGTCTTGCAGTGGAGGCAGTTCGAAAAATTCACTTTGAGCCGTCGTTTCATTGTTTTTTCGTCAGTTTCTATTTCATAAACATTTCCGGGGCAGAATTTTGTGCATGGAGACTGGTATTTTTCATAACATTCATTAACACATATATTGGTGTCATGGACTATTATGTGGCAGGGCTGGTCTTCCCTGTGCATTGTCTTTGAGAGAAAGACACCCGTGAGTTTGTCGACATACAATGTTCCATCAATGACTTTTTTTTCTTTTTCAGCAGAGGTTTGACCTGATTCTTTAACATGCTTAAGGGTTGTACAGTCATCTTCTGTGGATAGTCCGTCTCTTATGCCCCGGCCTTTTGAGAAATACTGGGCTCCGAGATGGACGAATTTTGTTATGCCTTTTTTGGCAAGCGCCTGGGCAAAATTTCTTCCTTCAAGCATTTCTTCATTAAGCCAGCTTTTTTCAAAAAGAGTCTTGTATAAGCTCAAGGTCTCTGCATTAAAGCTGTTCTCCTCAAAGGCACTTATAATTGCCTCAGCGGCCAGCATGCCGGATTTCATTGAAGCATGTATCCCTTTTAAGGCCGGTGTATTCTGAATGGCTGCGCAGCCTCCTGTAAAAAGGGCACCGTTCACAAACAGCTTGGGCATTGTATAATATCCCCCGGTTGAAACTGTGCGGGCTCCCTGCTGCAGAACTTTTCCATTTTTTATTATTCCTGCAACAAAGGGATGGCTTTTAAATCTTATGAATTCATCATATATGTCGAAAAGGGGATCTTCATAGCAAAGCCCTGCGAGGAAACCAAGAGCCACCCTGTTATCCTTCATCTCGTATATGAATCCGCCGCCCGGTGTGTCAAAGTCAAGGGGATATCCTAGTGTATGTATGTCGTTGCCTTTGCTTGAAGAAAAATAATTATTTTCAGGAAGCTGTATTACTTCCTTGATCCCGATTTCAAAAACCTGGGGCATTTTGTCAGAAAAGATGTCGAGCTTTTTTGCGATATCCTGCAATAGGCTTCCTCTCGCACCTTCCCCGAAGACTGTAACTTTTGCCATGAGATCTATTCCGGGCTCAAAGTTGCTTTTAGGAGTGCCGTCTTTTCCAAGGCCTTTATCCCCTGTGCGGATACCTTCAACAGACTTATTGTTGGAAGCGTATAATATTTCTTTTCCGGCAAACCCCGGAAATATGTTTACGCCCAGCTCCAGGGCAATTTCACCGAGCCATTTCGTAAATTTGGAAAGGCTGATTACAAAATAACCTTTATTGTGCATATATCTGGGTATGAAAGGAACACGGAAAAAGGAGTTTTTTGTAAGGTATATGAATTCATCTCCCCTTACGACAGTTTCAATTGGACATCCCTTATCGGAATAATCGGGGATCAGTTCCCTTAAAGCGATCGGGTTTAAAACAGCTCCGCTTAATGCGTGAGCGCCTATTTCTGCTCCTTTCTCAATAAGGGCAACTTCAAGGTTGATGTTTTTTTCCCTGGCAAGCTGCATAAGCCTGATAGCTCCGGCCAAGCTTGCCGGGCCGCCTCCCACAAAAAGCACGTCAAAATCAATTTTTTCTCTCACTATATCCACTTGTCCTCACCTTTATGTTTTTTAATTGAAGGTTGTTTTATAATATAGCCACAATTTAACTATCAGACTTGTATCAAATCAATGTTAATGTGACAACATTTTTTGATAATATAATAAAAATTCGTTTTCTGCCGCTACGGATTGCATTTTATCCTTTGTCATTGTAGCGTATTCGGCAGTGAATAGTGAATGGTGAATATAAGGATTCGGGGGTCAGGTAAAAAAGAATAGGATTCAAGGATTCGAGGATTCGAGCGAAAAAGACAAAAACCAGAGACCAGAAACCAAAGTTTTAATAATATGGGTACAAATAAACCGATAGTCAGCGTAATTATTCCCGCATATAACAGGGGATGGATGTTAAAAGAGGCCGTGGATTCGGTTCTTTCTCAGGAATTTTACGATTTTGAGCTGATCGTGACAGATGACGGCTCGGAGGATAATACCCCGGACATCCTGGCTTCTTATGGGAACAGAATAAAGGTTATAAGACAGGAAAACAAAGGCGTGAGCTCTGCAAGGAATAAAGGTATTGCCTCATCATCCGGAAGTTACATCGCTTTTCTTGATTCAGATGACCTGTGGCTTCCGGGAAAATTATCGACCCAGCTTGCATTTTTTGAAAGTAATCCTAGCGCATTTATATGCCAGACAGAAGAAATATGGCTGAAAAACGGGAAAAGGTTTAATCCTGGGAAAAGGCATAAAAAGGTATCGGGATTTTTTTTTGAAAAATCACTTGAACTTTGCATGGTAAGCCCGTCTGCAGTTATGGTGAAAAAGAGCCTTCTCGATATTGTCGGCCTTTTCGATGAAACGCTTCCTGCATGTGAAGATTATGACCTGTGGCTCCGGATAAACTGCCGGCATCCGATATACCTTATTGATACGCCTCTGATTGTAAAAAGGGGCGGGCACAAAGACCAGTTATCCGGAATGCATTCCATGGACAAATACAGAATTCAGTCAATTATAAAGCTTATTGAAAACAGCCTCTTATCTGAAGATCAGCAAAAACTTGCGATAAAAATTTTAAAAGAAAAATGTCATGTTTATTCCGATGGCTGCAGGAAAAGAGGGCGAATAGAGGAAGCATTGCATTATATTGAAACCGCGGAAAGTTATTGACCGGCCATATTGAAAAATGACAGCAATAAGCTATAATCCGATCCATTTCCAGCAAGAGTAACTTGAATATGTAACAAAATAATGTGCGGAGATCCAGAAATGAAAACAACTATGGGGGGAAAAACAGCACTTTTTATAATATCTGTGGCCGCTTGTGTATTGATAGTGGCCGGCTGTTCGGGAGAAAAACCGGTCAATCCTGCCGGAATTAATAACAGTGAGCTTGTGAAGCATACGGCCGAATTCAAGCAGGGGATCATTAAAGTAACGGAGGGTGTGTATGTGGCAATCGGCTATGGGCTTGCCAACTCGATACTGCTTGAAGGGCAGGACGGTGTAGTAATAGTTGATGTGATGGAGAGCGTTGAAGCAGCCAGGCCGGTAAAGAATGCATTTGATAATATAACGTCAAAACCCATAAAAGCTGTTATTTACACCCACTACCATGCCGATCATGTCTTTGGAGCCGGGGTTTTCACAGAAAATAAAAACATCGATATATATTCCCATAAGAAAACATTGGATGAACTGGATCGAGTCACTACAGTTACGCAGGAAATAACTTATAAACGGGCGATGCGCATGTTCGGTACTTTTTTGAAAAACGACGAACTTGAAAACTGTGGAATCGGTCCTTTTCTGAAGTTTAACGATAAAACAACTATGTCATATGTTAGGCCGAATAAAACGTTTTCCGATGAGACGCTGAAAGTGAGCATAGCAGGTATAAATCTTGAACTCATACATGCGCCGGGCGAGACCGATGACCAGATTATTGTCTGGATGCCGGATAAAAAAGTTCTCATTGCAGCGGATAATTATTACAAGTCCTTTCCGAATCTCTACACAATACGCGGAACCAGTTACAGGGACGTGCTTGCGTGGGTTCGAAGCCTTGATAAAATGCTGTTGCTGAAGGCGGAGTATCTCGTACCCTGCCATTCACGACCCATAACAGGATTGGACACAATATATAAAATACTCACAGACTACAGAGATGCAATACAGTTTGTCCATGACCAGACAATACGGGGCATCAACAGGGGGCTTACCCCGGATGAACTGGCAGAAACAGTGAAATTGCCTCGGCATCTGGCAGAAAAACCATACCTTCGCGAATATTACGGAACTGTAGCCTGGTCGGTAAGAAACATCTTTAACGGGTATCTCGGATGGTTCAGCGGGAATTCAACAGATCTGAATCCTCTCACATTAAAAGAGCGCGCCGGGAGATTTGCAAGGCTTGCAGGAGGCAATAAAGAGCTCCTGGAGCATGCGAGGAAAGCCGGCGCAGAGCAGGACCACCAGTGGGTTTTAGAGCTGACGGACAAGTTGCTTCAGATCACTCCAAATATGAGCGAAGCCCTTGAATTAAAAGCTTTGTCTCTTCGCGCGCTTGCATTACGGCAGGGTAATGTAAATGCTCGGAATTATTACCTCTCACAGGCACATGAGACCGAAGGAAAGTTAAAACTGACACAGGCTAAAATCGACGCGGATCTGGCCCACAGAGTCCCTCTTGCGGCTATCTTTGCCGGTATGAGTGTAAAACTGAATCCTGAAAAAAGCGCCAATATCGATAAAGTAGCAGGATTTTATTTTCCGGACACAAATGAAGCCTTTACGGTGCATGTCCGGCGTGGAGTAGCCATAATCGAGCCGCGTTTTCCGGAAAGAGCAGACATAACCGTGACGGTTGATTCCCATATATGGAAAGAGATTGCGGCCAGGCTTGCCAACCCTGCCGTGGCACTGGCAAAAGGTGACGTAAAAATAGAGGGAGGAATAATTAATGTGGTTAATTTCCTTGGCCTCTTCAGAGATTGAAACAAGAAAGGCATTCATGCATATTGCATGAATGCCTTTAATTGTTAATCTATAATCGTTTAATTAGACTTTTGTTACATTAGCTGCGCCGGGGCCTTTGGGGCCATCGACTACATCGAATGTTACGCGGTCACCTTCAGAAAGCGATTTAAATCCGGTTGAATTAATAGCTGAATGATGAACAAATACATCCTTGCCATTTTCCTGCTCAATGAAGCCGAAACCCTTGCTGTCATTAAACCATTTTACAGTTCCATTTGCCATAGTGTTTTCCTCCTTTCATAAGATACCATCAAGGTCTCTGACTTCAGGCTGTCACTTTGACAACATGGAACAATCCTTCTGCTCGAAACCGATTTGCAATACTTTGCAAATCTTTACTGATTTGTCACACACTACATCGTCCCGATATGAATGTCAACATAAATTATTAAAATATTTTAGGATATTATACGATGTCCCGGAATTATCTCAATGGTTGTATTTACATTCAATAAAATCATAGTAATATATGCAGGGGTGCCCTATTTTTTCCGTACTGTCCGCCACATTTTATTAATTAGCCGGGCAATTGATAAATAAAATGATAAACTCAATTAATTCAAAGAGTTTTAGATATTTGACAAGATCTTTTCCCCGGCCTGCTGATGGATTTATTGCAAGACTATCAATATTTGACAGGAGAGCATGTTATGGATGGAAAAGTCAAATCAGCTATAAGACCCGGAATCAGAGTTTCAATAGTGCTGAAGAAGGATCAGTGTTCAGGGATGTTGACAGAAGGAATTGTAAAGGAGATTTTAACTAATTCTCCCACTCATCCTCATGGAATCAAGGTGCGCCTGGAAAACGGGGAAGTCGGAAGAGTAAAGCATATTCTGTGAAAGTAATATTCTGCTGAAGGATGTGCTGAGAGTATGAAGCAGTTTATTCTGGACATGAAGATATTTTCCATGATACCAAGGCGACCGTCTAATTCCGGCTGATGCTGAAAAAAAAACAGTATTTCAGTCTGCTTATTAATTTAACTGCAGTTTTGGTAAAAACAAAAATTCCGGAGGAAAAAATGAACAAAAAATTGTTATTGTCTTTAGTTGTTATGTTATCGCTTATATGTGCATCTTTTGCAGTAGCTGCACCTGATATGAAGGAAGGTCAGTGGGAGATAACCGTAGCTTCAAAAATGGAAATGCCCGGAATGTCAGTGGCGATGCCTCCGGCAAAGTATACTCAGTGTCTTACAAAAAGCGACTTTGTACCCAATAAAAAAGAACCGGGTCAGGAATGTGAAAAGATGTCAGTTAATGTCAGCGGAAATACTGTATCCTGGTCAATAACATGCAAAAGTAAAGAGGGTACGATGAAAGGCACGGGTAAAATAACCTATAAAGGAAATACATATGAAGGTGTTATGAACATGACCTTTCCTAATCAGGGTGGAGGTGAAGGCAAAATGACCAGCAACATGACCGGAAAGTGGGTAGGTAATTGCAAGTAGCTATAGATATTAGGTATATATGAAAATAAATCAAGAACTTATTGCTCCGTGTGGATTGTATTGCGGTGTATGCGGTGTATATTATGCCACAAGAGACAACAACCAGAAGTTTCTGGAAAAGCTTTTAAATATGTATAAAACAAATATTCCGGGCATAGAGCACCTGACCACCGGAGATTTGTTGTGTGACGGCTGCCTGTCAGGCAGGGTATCTCTATTTTGCAGGGCCTGTTGAATCAAGGACTGCACCGGTAATAAGGGCTTTGAAGGATGTAACGAATGCAGCAGTTTTCCGTGCGAACATATTGATAATTTTCCGATGCCTGTCGGGAAAAAAGTTATTTTAAGGGCAGTGCCATATTGGCATGAAAATGGTAAAGAGAAATGGATAGAGAATGAAGAGGCTCGATATTACTGTCCTGATTGCAGAAATAAAACCTTCAGAGGTGCAAAGCGGTGCAATAAATGCGGTGTTGCCGTTGATCTTGATTGATGACAGATAGTTGAATATTAGTGAGTGGCCCCGCTCAAAAGAGCGGGGCGTCCCGGTATGGTAATGAAAAAATCTGTTTTATAATTGTTTGTTTGTTTCCTTTTTGTAGGCTTCTTTACCTGCATCGACAGCGGCTGAAAGAACAGATTTTTTTTCTTCTAGCACACTTTTTACTTTCTGGACGGATTCAGCAGCCTTTTCCTTGACACCCTCAGCATATTCTTTGATTTTTTCCCTCGTTTCCCGTCCGGTTTGAGGAGCGATAAGAAGCGCGATTCCCGCCCCTACAAGACTTCCCAAAAGAAAAGAAACTAGCAATGATCCTGCGTTGCAATCTTTTTCTTCCATATTATGGTTCTCCTTATTTTTAATGATTAAGCAATACGCCTGTTGCGGCTTTAATTCCTGCCTTCAGCGCTGATATTCTTACAGATAGCTTGTTCTGTATTCCATCTGTTATAAGCCCGAGAGTCTTAATTTTAAATGCAAGTTCAGAAATGGTTCCGGACATATCCTTAACGCTGGATGTAACAGACCCAATATCATCGCTGACAGCTCTGATGCTTTTTAATGTTTCTTCGGCTTCTTTGAGTACCGGGTCGATTTTCAACTCTGTAGCAGCAATAAATGCGGTTATTGCATCACCTGCTTTTTTAATATGAATAAAAGAGTATATCAGAAAGAACACCGTAGCAAGAAAGGTTATGACTACCAGGATAAAAGACGCGATAAGTAGTGCTGTTGCTTCCACGAACTGGCCCTCCTTCTGCAAAATGAATAAACAGTCTGATTTAACTATACGAGGATATTAATCGAGTTGCAAGTTGAAATTCAAAACAATACCAAAAACAATATCATGTTTTTTTCAGATTAATGTGATAATAGATATGCAGGATATAACATGCTGAGTTATTATATAGATTTAAGTAGAACTGAAAAACTGTAAATTATATTATGTCTCCCACCATATATAAAAAAATAGGAATTGCCTCGGCTATTATGATGGCTTCTGTCTTTTTAAGCCGCGTAATAGGCCTTTTCAGGGAAATGGCCATTGCTTTTGCCGGGGGTGCAGGCGGCGACGTTGATGCTTACCAGATCGCATTTGTCATTCCTGAAATACTGAACCATATTGCTGCAAGCGGTTTTCTCTCAATCACGTTTATTCCTATTTTTTCAAATTATCTTGCAAATAACGAAGAAGAGGAAGGGTGGCGTGTTTTTTCTTTAATTATGACGTGTTTCGGGGGGGTGCTGCTGTTTTTTATCCTGATAGCAATGATTTTGGCACCTCAACTCGTTTATTTAGTTGCGCCGGGATTGAGTGATCCGCAAATTTTTTCAAAAGCTGTCCGGATGACAAGGATAATTCTTCCAGCCCAGTTTTTCTTTTTTTTAGGCGGACTCTTAATGGCGGTCCAGTTTTCAAAGGAGAGATTTGCAATACCTGCTCTGGCGCCTCTGGTTTACAATATCGGGATCATTTCGGGAGGCATGCTGCTTGGTTCACGTTACGGTATGGAGGGATTTTCATGGGGTGTCCTTGGAGGGGCTTTTATGGGCAGTTTTCTCCTCCAGTACTGGGGTGCAAAAAAGGCGGGAATGAAATTTAAAATAAGCTTTAATTTTATGCATCCTGATTTAAGAAAATATGTTTATCTGACATTGCCGCTTATGTTCGGGCTTACAATGACTTTTTCAACCGAATTTTTTTTGAAATTCTTCGGAAGCTTCCTGCCTCATGGAAGTATAGCAGCCCTCAATTATGGACTCAGGATAATGTTTATCATGGTCGGTTTGTTCGGCCAGGCTGTCGGGATGGCCACTTATCCATTTATGGCCCGTCTTGTAGCTGAAAACAAAATTGAAGAAATGAACAAGCTGCTTAATGATACTTTAAGAGCTCTTTCTGTTGTTGTTCCATTTTCCGTTCTTGCAATGGTGTTGAGACATGAAATAGTTTTAATCATATTCCAGAGGGGAAGATTTGATGCTGCTGCCACAGAATTTACTTCAGGGTTGCTCGTTTTTCTTCTTGCAGGCACATTTGCCTTTGCAGCACAGACCGTTGTCGTAAGGGGGTTTTATGCCATGCAGAACACTCTTTTTCCTGCGGTTTTTGGAACTATTGCAGTTATTTTCAGCATACCTCTTTATTACTATTGCATGAATGTTATGGGTGCAGGCGGGATCGCCCTTGCAATTTCACTTTCCGCATTTTTACAGGTGTTTCTCCTTTATGCTCTCTGGAACAAACAAAGCCATAATGTCAAAAGCCGGGCTGTATACCTGTTTTTTACCAAGATAAGTTTATTGAGTGCAGTAATCGGTATTCTGCTTGAGTGGATTAAAAGAAGCTTATTGAATGGTTTTGATACGACCACTTTTTCCGGAAGTCTTTTAATGTCTGTACTCCTTTCAGCCCTGTTTGCCGGGGTATTTGTTTCCTCCGGCTATCTTCTGAAAATAAAGGAAATATCTGAAATGACGGAAAGGATTGCGGGAAGGGTTAAAAAGATTACCGTCCGGTAGGAGCTTTATCTTCAGCAATTTTGCTTTCACCTGTATTTACAGGCTGCATTATCCTGATAGGAAGCATGATCGTTCTTTGGAGCATATTTAAAAGACCTGACCCAACCGCGGTAGGGGAAAGAGGTATAACCTCCGGATCGTTGAGCTTGCCGGTGACTCTGAATGGTATCGATATGATATTCCCGTCCAATATCTGAGTTACAACCGGTATATATTTAAGAATAAGATCAAAGGTTTTAAACGGGGAGACCAGAGCTACAAGGTCGACTCTCTCTTTATTAAGATCGATATTGCCGGTGCAGACTATTGCCATCGAAGCGCCGTCGATAACAAACCCGGTAATAACAAAATTACCATTTTCCAGTTTTCCGGATGCAGTTATTGAATTATAGGCAAAGCCTTCGCCGACAATATCGGGGATTTTGCCCCTGAAAATTTCGGTTAGATTCAGAAGGGCAAATATTTTCGACAAAAACCCGAGTTGATATATTCTTCCATCCTTTGCTTTAAAATCGAGAGTTCCGTTAAGCAGTCCTGTGATTTCATCTCCTTTACCCTTTGTAAATATTTCGCCGTCTAAACTGAAATGACCGGTTGCCACCTGTCGCTTGTTGACAAAGCAATTGATGGAAGAATCGAATTTTTCATCACGGGCAAAGGGGAATATTCTTAATTCAACTTTATTCCGGGATGTTTCAATGATTCCGGTAAGCGAAACACCGCAAAGGGCCGCGTCAACCAGTGCAAAGGAAATATTCCCCGCACCTAAAGTTATATCCGTATGAACCGGGCTCAATGTCAGATCCCCGTATTTCAAATATTTTACTTTTGCCTTTATTATTCCCGTAAGAAAGGAATCTCCGGAGCTCTTTTTGGCTGTGTCTGTTTGAAATAATTTGTTTTCCGCAAACTCCTTTATGCTTGACCATTCGAGAAAATCGGATGTAGCATTCAAATCAAGCTTTAATTTTTCCTTCGACAAAACAGCGTTTCCATTAAAGGCCATATTGCTCCTGCCGGATGCTACTCTGCATTCTGCTATCGCAAGGGAAATATTTCCTGCACCGATAGTTATATCCGCATTAACAGGGCTCAATGTCAGATCCTCGTATTTCAAATATTTTACTTTTGCCTTTATTATTCCCGAAAGAAAGGAGTCCGCGGAGCTCTTTTTAGCTTTGCCTGTTTGAAATAATTTGTTTTCCGCAAACTCCTTTATGCTTGACCATTCGAGAAAATCGGATGTACCATTCAAATCGAGCTGTAATTTTTCCTTTGACAAAACAGCGTTTCCATTAAAGGCTATATTGCTCCTGCCGGACGCTATTCTGCATTCTTCAACTACAACCCTTTTGCCACCGAGTCTTTTCGGAGATTTTTTTTCGGTAGTTTTAAATATCAGGCTTGTTATTGTTACAGGCTTTCTGAAAAGATCATCATAATCAATGATCAGATTTTCAATTTTACCGGAAGTATTAAAATCCCATTCCTGCGGTGCAAAAAGGGGCCCGTTTATCTCAAAATTATTCAGGTTAACCGTACCTCCGGGGAAGGAAATATTTTTCAAGGCTGTTCTGGCGCTTCGAAAAGATAAAATAAACGGGTTTATATCTTTTGCGAAAACCCTTGATTTTTTAGATGAAATATTAAAGGAATTATCTTTGTTATGCCTGAATCCGGCCGACAGGTTAGAGATTGAAGATTTGCCCCAGGTACCATTTGTGAGTTTAAAAAAAATGAGGGAATCATCAAGGAAAAATTTTTCGCCGATTATTGTAACCGGGGTTGAGAATCTTCCATACACCGCCTGCAGGTTAAATCTGGAAACATCTACCTTGACTTTAATTGAGCCCCCGCTGTCATCATTTATGATTAAATTTCCGTCTGCCTGTCCCTGGCACTCTTTGATTAAGGAAAGCTCATATAATAAAGTCTTATTCTCCATAACCTGACTAAGGACCGGAGGCAGTTGAGAAAGATCGGCATGAATTGCCGTATCCAGATAAAAGATCTCTTTTTTTTCCGATAAACCGAGTTTTAATATTCCATTTTTTGCCGTAGAATTTTCCAGGCGGCCTTCAAGATTATTTCCTTCAAGAATGCCCCCTGAAACAGTCACATTCCCTTTTACGCCTTCTAGTTCAAGGAGTGGCTTCGGAACATGGATTTTCCCATCAAGGATGTCGCCACGGATTGATATGTTTTCGATATTCGCAAGTTCTGAAACAGAGGGTGCTTCAGATTTAATACTAATAAAAGGGACTTTACCGTCCTTTATGATATCGAATATTGCTTTGGTTGTACCGGAATTACCCGCAAGGAAAAGAGCCGCATTTCTTGTTATGTTTATGTCAATATTTTCCCCTTCAAGATCGAATTCTGCCAGGGAAAGGGATTTGTTTGTGCTGAAATTTCCTGAAAGGCTTAATTCCGGATTATCAAGGTCAAGTTTATTAATTGTAATTTTAGTCCCATTTTTATCGGCAAGGAAATTACCTGAGAAGGATCTTCCATTGATAACTAACTCATCAGCTTTTCTTTGAAATGATATTAACGGAATTTCTCCTTCAAAGTTCGAATTAAATTTAAGAAATCCTTTATTATCAAAATGGGCCTTTAAATTTATTTGTGAATCGTTAATCTTTAAATCTGAATTGGGGAAAAAATAATCAAAAACGATTTTCGGGTTTAAATTCGTTAAATCAATACGACCTTCACCGGTTGAGGTATAGGGAAAAATTTTTCCGTTAACAGATAGTTTTTCACAAAAGTTGGATTTCCCGTTTAATGTTATTGTTATCCAGCCGGGTCTTAGCTCAATATTCGATGAAATATTGTCAAACTCGAAATAAAGGCGGTTTCCCTCATAAAAGCCTGCTTTTCCATTCCTTATTTGAAGC
>JAHJJB010000173.1 GCA_018823005.1 Pseudomonadota bacterium
AGAGCCACCGGCTCATAACCGGTCGGTCCCTGGTTCGATCCCAGGTGGGCCCATACCTTTAGTTTTTTTCAGAACTTCCGGTTTTGCTCAAGTCCAAAAAAGACTTAAATAAATCGGGCAAAAGAGGGATTTTATGTGAAGGTTTAGCTCTATTATTGGAGAAACAAGATGAAATTATCCCATGCAAGCCACAGTATCTGATGTTATAAAGATAATTGAAAAAATTGCTCCATCCATGCTTGCCGAGAAATGGGACAATCCGGGCCTTCAGGTTGGAAGAACGGATTGGCCGGTTAAAACCGCTTGGGTTGCCCTGGATCCTGCCCATGATGTTATAGCTGCGGCATGCCGAAGCAAGGTTGATATTCTGATTACTCACCATCCCCTGATCATTAATCCTTTAAAATGTATCGATTTTGGCTCTGTTGCAGGCAATCTTATTCATCTGGCGGCAGTAAACAGACTGTCAATATTTTCAGCTCATACCAATCTTGACTGTGCAAAAGATGGTCTGAATGATCTTCTTGCATCACGTATTGGTCTCAAAAACACAAGGGCGCTTAGCAGGGCTGACTCATCCGGCAAGTGCAAATTCGTGGTCTATGTTCCCGCCAAGTACGAAACAAAGATTCTGGAAGCACTGTTTGAAACAGGTGCTGGAATAATAGGCTCCTACACCTGCTGCTCTTTCAGGAATAACGGGAAAGGGACTTTCAGGCCGGGATCTACGGCAAAGCCTTTTACAGGGGAAACAGGCGAAATATCCGATGTGGATGAGGTGAAAATTGAAGCAGTTGCCGTTAAACAGGAGATTCCGGCAATCATTGCACATATCAGAGAAAGCCACCCTTATGAGACGATGGCTTACGATGTTTATCCTCTTTATGAATATGATAACCCTGATGGTTTGGGGCGTGTCGGCGAACTCGAAGAAGAGATGAATTTTCGCCTTTTTGCTCAGAAAATAAAAGAAAAGCTTGCATTAAAGAGCATAAGACTTGCAGGAAATCCGGAGCTTTTCGTAACTCATGCGGCAGTTTGCACAGGAAGCGGATCATCCCTTATGAAGGATTTCTTCAAATCAGAGGCCCAGGTTTACATTACAGGAGATATAAGGTATCATGATGCAAGAACTGCCGAAGCAGAGGGCCGGGGGCTCATCGATATAGGACATTTCGCATCGGAGTATATGGTTGTCGAGGCTCTGGCTAAAAGAATTAAGGGTATGATACGGAAAGCCGGTTATGATGTGTCGGTTAAGGCATGTGGTATAGAACGCGACCCGTTTCATATTTTATGAAACAGGCGCATAACTTATTTTAAGAAATAAGAAGATATGATTAATATGAGGGAACAAATAGGTATTGTGGTTCAGCTGCAGGAAATTGAAATTAAGATTAATAAGATCAAAGCAGCTCTTGAGGTTATCCCCGAAAAGATGAGCAGGCTTGATAAAGCAATAAGGGATGCCGAACAGGGTCTGGAAATGAAAAAGTCGCTTGTCGATGAATTAAAAAAAAAATATCGTTTAAATGAGTCGGACTACCAGGCCAACCTTTCAATGCTCGGGAAAAGCCAGGAGAAGCTGGCGGCAGTGAAGACGAATAAGGAATACCAGTCAATATTGAAGGAGATCGATGACATCAAGGCGAAAAATTCGCGTGTCGAAGATGAAATGTTAAAAAGCCTGGATGTGATTGAGATCACCGAGAGAGAGACGGTTACCCTGAGAAAGGAATTCCTCGAAACAAAAGATCAGATTGACAGGGAGAAGGAGATAATAGGGAAAAAGATCGAGCAGAGTGAGATGGATCTTGCCGAACTTGATGAGAAACGGGGTAGTATTTCAAAGAATATCGATAAGGAATTAATGTTAAAGTACAATATTGTCAAAGGGTTGACTAAGGGGACTGCAATCGCGCCGGCTTTAGATTCAATTTGCCGTGGATGCGACATGAATATTCCTCCCCAGATGTATAATGATCTTCAGCGGTTTGACAGTATAAAATTCTGCCCCCATTGTCAGAGAATAATTTACTGGGGAAAGGCTTGATGTTCGGCCGGAGCAATCCAGACGACCGCAGGGTCAGATACTGATCCTGAGGAAAGTCCGAACACCGCAGGGCAGGGTGCTCCATAACGTGGAGTCGTGGCGACGCGAAGGAAAGTGCAACAGAAAGTATACCGCCCTGCATTTATTGCAGGGTAAGGGTGAAAAGGTGCGGTAAGAGCGCACCAGTTCTCCGGGTGACCGGGGAAGCTTTGCAAACCCCACCCGGTGCAAGACCAAATAGGGGAGTGTCTGAGGGCTGCACGCCCAAGCTCCCGGGTAGGTCGCAAGAGGTGCAGGGCAATCTGCATCCATAGATGAATGGTCGTTGTCCGTTTCGGGGCAACCCGGACCGGAAACAGAATTCGGCTTACGGGTTGCTCCGGCCGATTTAATTTATTGCAGAATCACTGTTCCTATAAGCTATGCAATTACAGGAAAACACAATTGATGGATCTTTTGCCGAAAAGGTTGGCATCTTCTCCAGGGATTATCTTAAATGCTGCCTGTCACTTTTAAGCCATGGTGATCCCAAGCAATTTCTTGTAAAAAAATTCTATTCCACCTTCATATCTTCTTCTCAGCTTCTTGAAGATTTTCTTGATTTGCACGGGGCAAAAAACACCAAGAACTGGTATTACTACAGAGAGCTTTCTGCCGCAGTGAGGCATTTGAGTCTTGCCTGTTATTCGCAGACTCATATTTTGAACAGGCTTCCTTTCTATGATCTTCCGGATATTGAAAAATTCAGTATTGAAGGAAAGGCAATCCTCGATTACTTTACTGAAACACTTGTGAAAATGTCTCCTTCGATAATTGAAGAAGCACAACGTCTTGGTATTCCTGTGCCTGAAGAATGCTTCAGCCCTGCCGATTTTCCCAGCATTTCAACCGGAGAGAAACTGGAATACGACATAGACGATGAAAACAGGGACCAGCAAAAAAAAAATATAGTTAAAATAGCAAGTGAGTTCCTCGATATTGCAGCAAACTTCGATCAGCATAGTTTTTACGAACCTTATGATGTTAATGAATTAAACTCCATTGTTCCTGACAGAATCAATGAAGTTGAAATCAGGCGTTTTGAAATGGTGGTGCACAATCTTCAATCATCATTTGATACATATGTGATACACGGTGGATATCAGTTCGGTAACAGGAAATTGAAACAGTTGCGCGGTTTTTTTTCGGTGGTATTTCATCTCCTGCAGATAATAGGGCGGCTCCTCCATTTTTATGAGAGGCATTTGTATGATGCGGGCTATAAGAACATATACAAAATAGTCCAGGAGAGGCTCTCATCCTTTGTAGATCCCGATGTGCTTTTAGACCGGACTATTAATTACGGCCTGTTTTATGTCTGCCATTTTTTAACAAACGGGAAAGAGCTTGCGAAAGAAATATTAAATGAGAATATAGAGCGCTCGTCCATCACGGTCGGTGTTCCGGTATCCCTCGGTTTTCACAGCAGGCCAAGCCTTCTTGTTGCCAAAATAGTGCAGCATTTCGGAGGCCAGGTGGAGCTATGTGTCGGTTCTGACAGGTTTGATGCAAGCAATGTTCTTGATATACAATGGGCGGGCGGCAAGATTCAAAAAGAAAAGTTATTTACTGTTGCCTTTGAAGGCGATGTGCGTGCCTTAAACGATATAAAGATTCTTGCAAACGTCAATTACGGAGAAGACAGCATGGGGAAGGGAATACCACTTCCCAAAGAGCTGAAATATCTAAAATAGTATCTTATTATATGACATGGTCTATGCAATAATTGTAGCCGCCGGAAAAGGCATAAGAATGAAAGGGGCGGTACGAAAGCAGTATATAGAGATTGACGGCTGCCCCGTCCTGCGCAGGACGCTTAAAGTCTTTGATTTGTGCAGAACTGTTGACCACATTATCCTTGTTATTCCTCCTGATGACTTTCGGTTATGCATAGATGAAATAATCAGTCCGCTGAAAATTGAGAAAAAAACCAGGATTATTGCAGGCGGTTCAGAGCGCCAGGATTCAGTGTATAACGGCCTTCTGGCGGTGGATGAAAAAGAGAGTACGGTTGTAATACATGACGGAGTCCGCCCATTTGTCAGTCCGGATCAAATAGAAGAATGCGTTAAGCAGGCCGTTTTACATGGAGCCTGCATTCTCGGTTTGCCTGCTTCCGACACCTTAAAGATTGTAAACGGTTCGGGATATATTGAAAAGACCATGAAAAGGGATGCCG
>JAHJJB010000174.1 GCA_018823005.1 Pseudomonadota bacterium
AACCAGGGAATTGACCTATAAACCGTTCGCTGTAAATATTAATCTATTCCCCCAAATGATGCCCCCCGATAACCGAAAGTTTCTCGATGTACTCGCCGCCGAGGGGGTAAGAATAGTCGAGACATCAGGCTATCAGGCGCCGGTAGATCTGGTGGCGCTCTTCAAGGAATACGGCATGACCTGGATTCACAAATGCGTCGGGGTGCGTTACGCCAGGAAAGTGGCCTCGCTGGGCGCAGACGCTGTAACGGTTGTGGGATATGAAAATGGCGGGGCGACGGGGATATTGAACATCACCACGCTGGTGCTGGTGCCGTCGACGGTCGATGCGGTTCAGATTCCGGTCATCGGCGGCGGAGGCGTTGCCGACGGACGCGGACTCTACGCCGTTCTCTCGCTTGGCGCGGAAGCGGCCATCGTCGGCTCGCGCTTCGTACTTTCCGACGAATGCCCGGTGCATCCGCGTCTGAAGCAGGCGCTTTGCGAAGCCGACGAACTCAGCACCGACCTGATCATGTTCTCGGTCGGTTTCACGCATCGCGTATGGATGAATGAACCGGCGAGAAAGACACTTGAAATTGAAAAAAGGGGAGGTTCGCTTGAGGAGATACTCCCCTATGTTTCCGGCGAAGCGGCGAGAAAGATGTACCAGACCGGCGATTTGAACGCGGGATCCATTTCCATATCACAGGGGATAGGCATCCCAAAAAAAATCATGCCGGTCAGGGATATCATCGAAGAGATGATCGGGCAGGCGCAGACGATACACAGGCGCATGGCCAAAATAGGAATGGCGTGATTATTGAAGTTCCCAAACAATTTGAACGAGCTCCAACCGGGATTTTGGATTGCACACCGCTGAAATGATTTTTCGGCCCTGCTTAGAACAGGTCAATCTGCGCTGATCTCATGACTCTGGCTACAAAATAAAACATTAACCCGACATATACGAGGGTCGATATGGCGTGTCTCAGAAAATAACGGGAAAAGATTCTATGTTCGGAAAAGCATCTCCAAGTATAAAGAATACCGATCTGTAATAGATAAATCGTATAGCCCAGTACGGTCAAGACCTTCGCTGCAAGACCCCAGTTGCCGGAGTAGGTGAAGAATGCGATCAGCGCAAAGGCAAGGTGTGCAAACCCGACTTCATACTGGTAGTAGGGTTTGTCGGATTCCCATCCCAGACGCTTGGCATCGCTCTTGTGAAATATAAGATGACCGGAGAAGCTGAGGAGACCGACAATCCCAACGGCGGTTATGGTTATCGTATCGAGTGCGGCTTTGAGATTGTTGTCGAACAATTCAGAGTAGCCGATGAAAAGGCCGATTGTGCCTGTAACTATCCTCAGTGTCGCGATGATATGTGCAATCATAGCTCACCCCTTATTTGACGGAACGAATACCTCTGCCGCCCTGTAGCAAATGCCCATAGCGACATTATACGAAAGGGACTTCCTGTTTACTGCCTTCTATTGCCGTTTTTGATTAAGCATAACTTATCTATGCACGGTATCTTAAATATTGTCAACTATCTAAAGTCATGGATTCATCCCGCCGCTTATCGTCCATGAAATCAGCAGTCTTCGGATTACTACCGCTTTATAGAGGACTATTCTGATAAATCAATCCACCTTCCGTTTGTTAGTGGTTCAAGATCAGCAGGCTTCAGTTGAAAAACCGCAAAAGGAGTACCGGCAGCAGCCCAAACCACTTCATATTTCTTTAGGTCCGGATCTAATATGGTTTCCAGGGGTTCATTATGGCCTACCGGCGGTACTCCACCGATTGCATATCCGACTCTTTCTTTTACATAATTTCCATCCGCTTTGCCGAGTTTCAGGCCCGTCTCTTTTTCTATTTTCGCCAAATCTACCCGATTTGAGCCTGATGCAATTACAAGAATCGGAAGGTTGGTTTTCATCTCTCTGAATACCAGGGATTTAGCTATCTGAGCTACTGCACACCCAACGCTATCAGCGGCCTGTTGCGCGGTCCTGGTTAAACCGGGCAGTTCCTTAACCTCAAAGGAGAAACCCTTTGCTAAAAGGAAATCCTGTACACGTTTTGCACTGTCACTTAATTTTGATGCCATAAATTTGTTCCTTTGAAAAATATAACGTCACGCTTCATTTCATCTCTTAATTGGAAGTTGTTACTACCCGCCCACGAGATGTAAAAGAAATGCCTTGCTGAGATTGTGTACCAATCATTATTGATTCAACAATAGGCGGATTAACAAATTTGTCGGATTTCCATTCAACCATAAAATTAGCACCTGATCCTCCGGTTTTGTCACTTTGCGGCACGATATAGCGTAATGATTCCAATGGGTTTAGAGTTACAGGCTTGTCTAAATATTTTCTCAAGAGCTTTCCTTGCGATTCGTAATAATCAATCGTGGTGATTTTGATTTGATGCTTTGGATCAATGTTTCTGATGCTTAATGTTACCGTCAATAAGAATTGCTTTTCACGGTCGCCACTGTAAATATGTGAATAAGCAGGTACATAAATCATCTGGTTTTTCGAAAGAATTATTGTGTCATCAGCGCGGGCAAGCGATAAAGAGTTGCTTGCTACGACAAAAATTAAGAGAAACAGATATAAACAACATGTCTTTTTCATAAAAACCCCTTTCTATAGCGATTGTCAGAATAACGTTCCGATTGGAGTTCGTTCAAATTGTTTGGGTATGGGTTCGCATACGCATCCATATCCAAACGGAACATATTTATGACATTTACTATAATCAAATATTTTCAATAAACTCCAGCCAGTTTTTTAAAATCATTCCGTTCTTGCTGATTACCGACTACCGCCACCAAATCTCCTTCTTGCAAAGAATAATCCGATTTGGGATTGGAATAGAATTCTTTTCCATGGATAATCCCTACAATTGACGCTCCGGTTTTGGTGCGAACTGCCGCACCTTCAATGCTTTTACCTATAAGGGGACTTCCGGATATGAGGGTAATCCATGAAATTTCCAACATGTTTTTTATATTATCAAGCTTGGCCAGGAGTTGATGATCATGGTTTGATTGATAAATTGGCGCATAAAGTTGTTGCCGCACAGCATCGGTATATTCTTGAATAACGGCTACAGGAATTTCCAGGTGGAGGAGCGCCTGTCTTGCAATTTCCAGCCCTGCCTCCATCTCCGGCAGCACAGCCATATAAACCCCGCTTTCATATAATGCCCGGGATTGCTCAATACCCTCGGCCCTGACGATGATATGCAGTGCCGGCTTTAGACGATGTGCCTGTTTTACAATGGATTGAGATGTTACAACTGAGGGAGTAGTAATAAGTAACAGCCTTGCTGCCTGTACTTTTGAAACATCAAGTACGGTTGGCTGACTCATATCGCCATAGATTACAGGAAATTTTGCAGTCTTACATTCAAGCATTCGCTGATGATCCAGTTCAATAATGACAAAAGGGAGATTGAGTTGGGTCAGAATCTGAGCGATGTGCTGCCCCACCCGTCCGCCTCCGGCAATGACGACATGATCCTTGAGTCCGGAATGTGGTATGTTTTCCGTTTGTAATGACTCATATTTAAATAGTCGTTTTTTTAATTTATAGAGGTGTGGTGCCATAGCTGAAGCAAACGGGGTAAGCACCATGCTCAGGACCGATATCGCGAGAACAAGCGAATACATATTTTGATCGATGGATTGCGTTTCAAGTCCTACCCGTGCAAGAACAAAGGCAAATTCACCCACCTGAAACAGACCGAGGCCGACCGCAATCGGAACAATATTGATATATCCGAATAGCATGGCCAGTAAGGAAAATATTGAACCTTTGAAAACTGCAATGACCAAAACCAAAAAAAGAATTTTGCTCCAGTTTTCGATTAAAAAAGCCGGATCAAGAAGCATGCCGACTGATGTGAAAAACAAAAGACCAAAGATGTCTCTTAAGGGAACAATATCACTCAATGCTTGATGACCATAATCAGACTCACTGAGAACCATGCCGGCAACAAAAGCCCCGAAAGCAAATGAAAGCCCGAATAGATATGTGGCATACCCAATGACAAGACCTATTGCAGTTATAGATAAAATAAAAAGTTCCCTGGAGTTCCATCGGGCAACATGCACCAGCAACCGAGGGAGCAACTTTCTGCCCAGATAAAGCATTAACACAAGGAAAATTACAGATTTTATAACAGCAATGGCTAAGAGGGGCAAGCCTGCCTTGGGGTTGCTCAGTTGAGGGAGGATAATCATCATCGGGATGACAGCAAGATCCTGGACAATGAGCATGCCAATCATTACCCGACTGGAAAGTGTCCCTATAAGTCCCCTGCTCATAAGGGTCTTCAGTGTCACCATGGTGCTGGAAAGAGAGATTAAGGCACCCAACCATAATGCGCTCGCGGAGGACCAACCTAAATATTTACCAAGGTAAAAGCCAATACCGATGGTAAGAAGAATTTGAACAGGAGTGCCGAACAGGGCAATCTTTCGTACGGGTTTTAATTCGCTGATAGAAAATTCCAACCCCAGCGCAAAGAGAAGAAGGGCTACTCCGATTTCCGCCAGGAGTTCGATTTCATGAATACCGCCAACCGTAACGCCGCCAGTGTATGGCCCTACAACGATCCCGGCAAAGATGTATCCCAAGACCAATGGTTGCCTGATTTTTTGCGCAATGAGCGCGCCAATCAAGGCGGCTACCACGATAATTACAATATCTGCTGCTACACCCATGAGGAGGCCTCAATTCAGAAAACGCCATTTTTTTTAATGTTTCTTAAGGTTTAGAAATTTGTCTCTATATTTAAAATCGGAAGAAGCATCAACGTCCGCTAAACCTTCCTTTATTATACGGGCATTTATAAAAGTCTTGTTTTTCAAGTATAGATAGCAGAGAAGGTTGTTCCCTTCATCATATTTCTGATTGTCGAACCTCATAAACACTTTTTGTCCCTTTGTTTTTTCGATCAAGAACCTGATTGCCTGCCCATTAGTCGCCCCTTTTTCTTTTACGCCGATAAGGCGAACAGCTATGTCATTATCCAGCTTCAACAGCTCAGGACTGATTACTTCTTTTACAGAATAGTAGACTTCTCTTTCACCGCTGTTTTTATCTATTTTTGACCCGAATTGAAGCTTCTTGGGGTTTATCTTATTATCGAGTTTATTAGGGTCCTTGAAGATATAGGGCAGCTTTTCGATTTCTTTATTCAGGTCGGTTTTAACGCTGTCATTCAAAAACAGGTATTCAGTAGCTGCAATGTCGGATTGCTCCACATTCAGCTTGCCTTTAATTGCTGGAATAAATTCCGGATTGATTTCATAGCCGACAGAATTACGGCCTGAATTGCGGGCGGCAAGTGTGGTTGTCCCACTGCCGAGGAACGGATCCAGAACCGTTTCGCCGGAAAATGAAAACATTTTTATCAGCCGGGCAGGCAATTCTTCCGGGAACATGGCGATGTGACCGTTCTGCTTTGCCCCCGGGAAGTACCAATGCCCTGAAAAATAAGTATTCCAGTCATCTCTTGTCATTTTTGAAAGTTCTTTTTGTTCCTTGGTCGGCGCTGATGAAGCGCCCTGTTTTTTGAAAAGCAGAATAAATTCATAATCGAGTTTCAAAATACCGTTTCGGGGATAGGGGAAACTGCCCATTATCGTGGCGCCACCGGTTGTATTGCATGTGGTGACTTTCTGCCATATGACTGCCCCCATATAGTCAAACTCAAAGGTTTCACAGAATTTAATTATTTCGGTTCTTATTGGAATCACCTTATACCGCCCGTAATAAACTGACCGAGCGAACTGGTCTCCGATATTGATGCAAAGCCGGCAGCCGGGGTACAATACCCTATGACACTCTTTCCAGACGAGATTCAGATTATTGATATAACTTTCATAGCTTTCGTTAAAACCGATTTGATTTTCAGTTCCGTAGTCTTTTAACTGCCAATATGGGGGAGACGTAATTACTAAATGAATCGATTTGTCTGCTAAGCAGTTCATTTGCCGGCTGTCGCCGTTTATTATTTTATGAATAGTTTTCAGTGATTACTCCATAGCCTGTTAGATGCTCTCAACAGATTCCATTGTTATTTATGTGATTGCGGTCAACTTATTGAAAATGCTATCAGAATCAGGGGGGAAAGTCAAACCGTGCAGAAAGGGTTGACGGGAAAGTGAATATTTCATAAAGTGTAATGAAATTAAAGGTTTTATGCAACTGTATCATATTAAAGGAGAAGCCGATAATGATAGCGGAGATTCTTTCGACTGGCGATGAGGTGCGTTCAGGAGCACTGGTAGACAGCAACTCGGCCCATATTGCCGAAGTTCTGGAAGAGGCGGGTCTTGAGGTTACAAGGCACAGCACAGTTGGTGACGATCTTGCCGCCATATCTTCCATAATAAAAGAGATCAGTGCCCGCGCCGATGTGGCTGTGGTAACGGGCGGACTCGGCCCCACTACCGATGACCTTAGTGCTGAAGCAGCTGCGATGGCAGCCGGTACGGAACTTTACGAGGATAAATCGGCTCTTTTGTTGATTGAGAATTTTTTCAAAAAGAGACAGTGGCTTATGGGTTCTTTAAACAAAAAGCAGGCCATGCTTCCGAAGGGTTCGAAATGTCTTGAGAATCCTGTTGGGACAGCTCCCGGCTTTGCAGTCAGAATTGAAAACTGCCTATTTTTCTTTCTTCCCGGCGTTCCTTCGGAAATGAAAAAGATGCTTTCGGAGAAGGTAATACCTGAAATATACACGCTGCAGGGAGGCATCAGGGAATACAGCCTTGTAAGGGACTTATCAACTTTCGGCCTGGGTGAGGCAGCGGTAAACGAGAATCTTTTAAGCGTCATAGACGATTATCCCGGCATTAAGCTGGGCCTGCGGGCCACTTTTCCCGAAATACACGTGAAACTTTATGCAAAGGGAAAAGATGAAAAAAAGGTTTCGGAAATTCTTGAAAGGGCGACCGGAAGCGTCCTGGAAAATCTGGGCAACAGGGTCCTTTCAACAAAAGGGGAGCCGATGGAACTTGTGGTCGGCAACATGCTTAAAAGCAGGAAAGCGACCATTGCAGTTGCCGAGAGCTGCACAGGGGGGCTTCTTTCAAATATGCTTACTAATGTTCCCGGTAGCTCGGATTATTTTCTTTTTTCGGGCATCACTTATTCAAATGACTCAAAAATAAAAGTGCTTGGAGTTCGGCAGGTCGTAATTGAGGAGCACGGGGCCGTGCATGAAGAGACGGCAAAAGAGATGGCAGTCTGCGCAAGAAGAATTGCAGGTGCAACATACGGGCTATCGACGAGCGGAATAGCGGGCCCGGGAGGCGGAACGGAAGAAAAGCCGGTAGGAACTGTATGCATCGGACTTGCCACTCCCTCTGAGGCAAAGGGATTCCGGTTCAATTTTCAGTTTGGGGACCGTTTGATGAATAAGAAAGTATTTGCCGTAATGGCGCTTGATGTTTTAAGAAGGGAGCTTCTTAAATAAAATGTTTGCGGCCCGGAGCTTATGATGGGAATATTCTTTGCCGTTTTGGGTTCGATATCAGTATTATATATTATTTTAGTATTCATATCTGTTTATGTTGTTCACCAGTTTCCGAGGAATCCGGTCAGCGACAGGCCCGACTGGGGTAGTGTCATAGATGAAATTATTCCGGCTCAAAACGGAGGATTTCTTGAAGTGTGGAGGATTGAGCCGGAAAGCAGATCAAGAGGCATTGTTCTCTTTGCACATGGCTGGGGACGGAACAGAGGGCGCATGGTCGGGAGAGCCAGGATATTCGGGGAATGGGGTTTTACCACCGTCATACACAGCGCGAGAGATCACGGAGGGTCGAGCCGGTGTAAATTCATGAATGCAGTCAGGTTTGCGGAAGATATCGAATCGGTCATGGACTGGATAGG
>JAHJJB010000175.1 GCA_018823005.1 Pseudomonadota bacterium
AGGAAATTTGTCACAGGTCCTCGAGGACGCCCCCAAATATACAATAAAGATTGTACAGGCGGATACGATAAACGGCTTCGTGAGAAAAACCTTTTTGGGGCTGCACGGATTTCATGGATGCGGATATGCCGCCGTTGACGAAGGGCAGGTCATTATTCCTGCGGTTCGCATACGCACCCATACCCAAACGGAACATATTTATGACATTTACTATAGACCGCAAAGACTGTTTGAATTGAAAGTAAAAAGGATATGAATAAATATTCAGATCTTCAAATGATGGTATATGCTTCGCTTCTTGCTGCTCTAATGGCAGTCGGAGCCTATCTTTCGATACCAATAGGCCCGGTTCCGATAGTGCTTCAGAGTCTTTTTATTCTCCTTGCCGGGCTTCTACTCGGAAGGGTATGGGGAACTGCAAGTGTCGGGATATATCTTCTCGCCGGAGCCTTCGGGCTTCCAGTTTTTGCAGGCGGCACTGGCGGGATAGGGCGGTTCTTCGGGCCGACAGGCGGCTACCTTCTTGGTTTTCTCCCGGCAGTTTATATTATCGGCCTGATGAGCGAAAAAAGGAAAAACAAAGTTTTAACGGATGTTTTTGCAATGATCTGCGGATCGTTACTGATTTATGCATTCGGGGTTTCATGGCTCAAGGTTATTACGGGGATGGAGTTGAACAAGGCTGTTGCTGTCGGAATGATTCCTTTTCTTCCCGGCGATGCGTTAAAAATTGCTGCCGCAGCATTTATAGCGAGATCTGTCAGGCCGTTAATCGGAAATGGCCGGTCATGAATATTATTGAAATCAAAGAATTGAGTCACATGTTTTCAGACGGCACTCTGGTCCTTGATAATATTGACTTTTCTGTAAAACGAGGCGAGTTTATAGTTATTGCAGGCCGTAACGGTTCAGGGAAAACAACATTGTTAAGGCATTTAAACGGTCTGCTTTTCCCGACCGGAGGAACTGTCCTGGTAGATGGCGTCAGTGTATCTGAAAATCCGGTAAGAGCAAGGCGGGTTGTAGGCATGGTTTTTCAGGATTCCGACACCCAGATTATAGGCGAAACCGTACGTGAGGACGTGGCTTTTGGTCCCGAAAATCTTTGTCTGGACAGAAATGAAATTGAACAAAGAATCTCCGATGCTTTAAAAATTACAGGGCTAATCTCTTTAGCTGATGCAAGGCCGCATCTGCTTTCAGGAGGAGAAAAGAGGAGGCTTGCCATAGCTGGTGTCCTTGCCATGAAACCGGAAGTTCTTGCTTTTGATGAGCCTTTCTCAAACCTTGACTATCCCGGGACAAGACAGGTGCTGAAACAGATAATCGAACTGCATGCGAGCGGCCGTACAATCATTATTACAACTCATGATCTTGAAAAAGTGATTGCCCATGCAGACCGCCTTATAATAATGAAAGACGGCAAAATAGCTAGAACAGGATCTCCGGAACAAATTATTTCAGATACAGAAATGTTTGGAATAAAGGAGCCGTATTTTTCCCGAATGGGGCTTGGAATGATATCATGGCTGAGCTGACATCTTTTAGCTACCGTCCCGGTCACTCCTTTATCCATAAAATTGATACAAGGTTTAAATTATTGTTTATTGTCATAATAGGCTTTTCGAGCCTTAAAGCTTCAATGTCAGGTATTTTACTGCTTTCCCTGATTGCTGTTTGCGGGCTGGTCATGGTCGGAATAAGCCTCCGGCAAGTCGTAAGAGATCTTTATATTTTTATCTTTTTTCTGATATTTATTTTTGCTGTGCGGGCCTTTTCTGCCGGTGGAGTTGCCTTGACTAATCCTTTTGGTATGAGCCTGACTTATGACGGCTTGATTGAAGGATCACTCGTTTGTCTGCGGATTATTCTTATAGTTCTAATCGGCCTTTTATTCACATCCACAACCAGGACCGCCGAAGTCAAGGCGGCTATAGATTGGATATTGAGGCCATTCCCGTTTATTCCAGGCGGCAGAGTTGCAACCATGACAGGCCTTATGATGCGCTTTATACCTGTCATTATGGAGCAGGCGAGAGAAACTTCAAGCGCGCAAAAGGCAAGAAGTATTGAAAACAGGAAAAATCCGTTCTACAGAATGGTTAAGTTTTCAATCCCGCTTTTAGAGAGAACTTTCTATAACGCAGGCAGAATTTCCATGGCTATGGAAGCAAGATGTTATTCCGGTAAAAGAACCGGCCAAAAACTTTCATCAAATATAAATGACTGGATATCTCTTTTGGTGATTATATCGTTATGCATCATATCTTTTCTTGTCTAAGAACGAATTTAGATCTGACTCCTGGCTTCTTTAATATAAAAAACAGGGTTGTTTTTTTTGAATAAATATATTAGAAAGATAGTTCAAATTTAGCTATTTGTTATTGACATGCTGTTAATATGTGGTAAAAGAAGTTTCTTTTTTAGGGCCGTTAACTCAGTCGGTAGAGTATCTGCCTTTTAAGCAGAGAGTCGCGCGTTCGAGTCGCGCACGGCCCACCAATGCGGCTCAAAGATACGAGGTAATCACGTCCCCATCGTCTAGCCCGGCCCAGGACACCGGCCTTTCACGCCGGCGACAGGGGTTCAAATCCCCTTGGGGACGCCATAATAAAAAAAGGAGTTATGAATAATAACTCCTTTTTTTATTTTTCATGCACACAACTGCAAGTTGCTTTTCATCCGGTTTGGATATAAGGACCTTTTGTCTTAAACATATAATATTTCAAGGGGAGGTTTTTATAAATGCCTGAATTAGCCTATATCAACGGGCGTATTATGCCAATAGACGACGCAGTCGTCCCTGTTGAAGACCGGGGGTATCAGTTCGGTGATGCAGTTTACGAAGTTATTGCGAGCTATGGCGGAAAGATGTTCTGCGTAAAGGAACATTTTGCCCGGCTTGATCGCTCGATGAGGGAACTCAATTTTCCAAAGGTTCAGATAGAGGGGATAAGCAGGGCGGCCAATGAGCTTTTTGGAAAGGCAAAAATAGAGCGCGCGGCGGTTTATATCCAGATTTCAAGAGGTGTTTCTCCAAGAAGTCACGCCTTTCCGGGAAAGATACCGGTTCAGGTGGTTATGACGGTCCGAAAAATAGAGGAAAAAAATCCAAACATACGGGAAACGGGTATATCCGCAATCACTATTGAGGATATACGCTGGGGGCGTTGTGACATAAAGACCGTCCAGCTTCTGCCGAATGTGATAGCGAAGCAGAAGGCTTTGGATGCCGGATGCTATGACGCGATCTTTGTTTCAAAGGATGGAATTGTGCGCGAAGGGAGCAGTTCGAATCTGTTCATATTATCCGGGGGCAAGCTGGTGACTCATCCTCTCGCCACTGACATACTGCCAGGCATTACACGGGCATTGATCCTTGATTTATGCAGCGAAAAAAAGATTCCGGTTGAAGAGCGCTTTTTCGATAAAAGTGAGCTATATGAGGCCGTTGAAGTGTTTCTGACCGGAACTATTACCGAAGTGCTTCCTGTCGTGCAGATCGACGGCAGGACTGTAGGAAACGGGAAAGTTGGTTCTGCAGCAAGAATGTTGCAGGAAGGTCTTCTGGGAAGATTGAAGAGTGAATAAGGTATAAGGTTTGCGCTGATTATTCGAGACTTCAGGCCGATTCAATCCTGTTTCTCCCGGATTCTTTGGCGCGGTAAAGTGCCGCGTCGGCCCGATCAAGCAGGTCTTCGATCAGTTCCCCGGACTTATATTCAGCAACCCCGATTGAAACCGTTATATGCAGATCGGGAGACAGGTCACCGAAACTGAATTTTCCGATCCTTTTGCGAAGTCGGTCTGACACAGCAATTGCCTCGGGCAGGGATGTTTTGACCAGAACAAGAAGAAATTCCTCTCCGCCGAAACGGGCAATATAATCCACCTCGCGTATCACATCTTTAGTCAGAACGGCAAATTTCTGCAGAACAATATCACCTGTACTGTGGCCGAACCTGTCATTTACCTTTTTGAAATGGTCCAGATCGGCATAGCAGACGACAAAAACGTAATCGCCCCGATCGGCAAGAGACTTCTGATACTTAAGCACGTTCATAATATGGCGACGGTTGAAAATACCGGTCAGTTCATCGGTAATCGCCATCTCATTTACTTTATCCAATGCGGCCTTAAGTTCAACATTGCGTGATTTTAACGTCTGGCGGAGCGTGCTCAGATCTGATCCGACAATTGAAAAGCCAACCATGGTAAATGCGAAGACCAGCCACTGAACTATTTCTATTTTCAAATCAATCCTATCAGGATGATTAGAGGAAAGTAACAAAATCACTGAGCCATAGCCTAAAATCGCAGTTATGGTGATGAACAGAAAGCCATCAAGACGAACCCGGAAAGCAGCAAAAAGCATGACCATCAGATAAAGCATGAGATAAATCATACGCACTTGATCTATGTAGTAAACTGACACCATAAGGACTGTAGTTACCCAGGTGATCTGAATCAAGGTCATGCCTTTATCTTTGAATCGCTGGTTCACCCCTTTGAGGATTAAAACGAAAATGGTTATATATCCTGCCCAGCCTACAGTAAGAATCATGAGAATATCGGAAAAAGTGCCCCTGAATAACCCCTGATAAAAGCAGTACAGAAGCAGCAGGGAATAAACCGCAGCCCCGCCCATAGCCATAAGGGTCCGGGTGATTATTATCTTTTGTTTGGCCTTGTTATCCAAAGGTGCTTTTTCAATGTTCATATTATTCCGAGAATGCCCCATAATTTGAAAATTAATAACTTTTTATAAGCCCGCAAATTTTAATGTTGATATATATTTAATAAATATGATATTTACAACATGTAATGTGCACAGGCAGATAATTATTTTGCAGGAATAATTTCAGGAACTGTTTATTAATTTTAATTGGTAAACACAAACGAAAAAGGAGGAAAAACAGATGAAGCTATTTAAGTTATGCTTGGTAGTGGGAATTGTATTTGCCATATCCGGAGTTGCTTTTGCCGGACAGACTTTTGATTCTGTCAAGGCAAAAGGCTTTGTTCAGGTCGGGGTAAACGAAGGATTATTCGGCTTTGGAAAGCCGGATGAAAAAGGTGTATGGCGCGGTCTTGATGTCGATACGGCGCGCGCTATCGCTGTGGCAGTATTCGGCGATGCAAGCAAGGTCAAATTTATTCCTTTAACAGCAGTTCAGCGTTTTACCGCCTTGCAGGCTGGTGAAATCGATGTGCTGTGCCGGAATGCAACACAGACTCTTGGGCGTGATACTGAACTTGGTCTTGATTTCGCCCAGGTCAACTATTATGACGGCCAGGGATTTCTGGTACCCAAGAAACTGAAAATCAAAAGGGCTAAAGAGCTTGACGGCGCAACTATTTGTGTTCTCCCCGGAACTACAACAGAACTTAATGTTGCTGATTATTTTAGAACAAACAATATGAAAATGAAACCGGTTGTCATTGAGAGTAACGTTGAACTCAACAAGGCTTTCTTTGCAGGTAGATGCGACTGCATGACTTCCGATGCTTCCCAGCTTGCATCCGTGCGTGCCGTTGCTCCAAACCCTGATGACTATATGATTCTTCCGGACATCATTTCAAAGGAACCCCTTGCCCCTGCTGTGCGTCATGGCGATAATCAGTGGAAGGATATAGTAAATTACTCTGTTCTTGCAATGATCGAAGCCGAAGATCTTGGTATCACATCAAAAAACATTGATGAAATGTTAAAAAGCAAGAATCCTTTAATTATGCGCTTTCTCGGTGTTACGTCGGGAAACGGAAAGGCTCTCGGGCTCAGCGAGAATTGGGCATACAATATAATCAAACAGGTAGGAAATTATGCCGAGGTTTTTGAGCGCAATGTCGGGAAAAATACTCCGCTCAAACTTGAACGCGGTTTGAACGCTCTTTGGAAAGACGGCGGAATAATGTATTCCCCGCCTTTCAAATGACAACAATCTGATTGTGGTTTTACTTTGTTAATAGCTGACGGCAAAGAGTGAATTCACCCCTGCTGTCAGCTATTTTTTAAAAAAAGATATGCAATTTACCGTAAATATTTAATCGATTACTCTGTTTTCGAGAGAATAGAATGCGAAACAGTAACAATTCAAGTTCAACAGGTAATGCTGAACAGAAAATTCCTCTTTTAAATGATCCGAAAATACGCTCAATAGTTTACCAGATATTAACAATTGGTATGGTCGTACTTCTCGGATACTATCTTTTTTCGAACACGGTTACAAATCTTAAACGACAATCTATTGCAACAGGTTTTGGCTTTTTTGAAAAGGAGGCTTCATTTGAAATCGGCGAATCCCTGATTCCCTATTCCGCTGCGGATACATATGGAAAGGCACTGTTTGTGGGTATTTTAAACACAGTCAAGGTGGCTTTCATAGGTATAGTTCTTACGGTTATACTGGGAACTTTTCTGGGAATTGCACGCCTTTCTAAAAACTGGCTTGTTTCAAAACTTGCTGCAGTTTATATCGAAGTAATGCAGGACATACCTATTCTGCTCCAGCTTTTTTTCTGGTATTCCTTTTTTTACGATATACTACCCCCAACGCGTGAAGCTCTTGAACCGATGAAAGGTGTTTTCATGAGCAACCGGGGACTTGCTTTTGCGATTCCCGAGGCGCATCCGGCCTATAAATATATGGCCATTTCGTTCATAGTGGGCTGCATCGCTGTATATTTTTTGAGAAAGTGGGCAAAAAAGCGCCAGGAAAAAACGGGACAGATCTTTCCCTTATTCCTCTGTTCAATTGCTATTATCCTTGGTTTACCTCTTGTAACGTGGTTGTTTTCCGGAGCGCCCCATAGGATGAATGTCCCGGAGCTAGTGGGATTCAATTTTCAGGGCGGCTTAAACATTAGCCCTGAATTCGGGGCTCTTTTACTTGGACTTGTGCTTTATACTGCCGCTTTTGTGGCCGAGATTGTCCGCGCCGGCATTCAGGCTGTGAGCAAAGGTCAGACTGAAGCCGCCATGGCGATTGGCTTGAAGCCCGGTCAAATATTAAATCTTGTTATTTTGCCACAGGCTTTAAGAGTTATTATTCCGCCTCTTACCAGCCAGATGTTGAACCTCACAAAGAACAGCTCCCTTGCAGTTGCCATAGGATTTCCTGACTTTGTTTCTGTTGCCAGCACCACAATAAACCAGACCGGGCAGGCAATAGAAGGGATTACAATGATAATGGTAGTTTACCTTTGTTTCAGCCTTCTGACATCCTTTTTCATGAACTGGTATAACAAGAAAATGGCTCTTGTCGAAAGATAGAAAAGACCATGGACAAATTAAAAAATAATATAATTCAAAGTGATGGATTAAAGGCACCGGTAATCAGGATAGGAGCATTGCAATGGATCAGATCAAATCTGTTTAATGGTGTTTTTAATTCAATTCTTACAATAGTTACCCTGCTTCTTTTATATAAGGTCGTGCCTCCTTTTATTAAATGGGCATTTATTGACAGTTTCTGGTTCTCAACCGCCAAAGAGTGCAGTGCCGGAGACGGAGCATGCTGGTCTATAATACCAGCGAATATACGGTTTATAATATTCGGCTTCTACCCGCACGAATTGCACTGGCGTCCGCTTCTTGCCATGATAATGATGGTGGGCCTGATCTTATACTGTAAAAACAGGGATCACTGGAAAAAGTCACTTATATATATCTGGATTGCCGGTCTTATCATAATGGGTCTGCTTATGAAAGGCGGTTTATTCGGATTGACATCTGTTGATAGTGATCAGTGGGGCGGATTGCCTCTTACGCTCATGCTTTCTGTTTTTGGAATGGTTGCTGCTTATCCTTTAGGTATTGTTCTTGCCCTTGGGCGAAGATCAAAGATGCCTGCCGTAAAAACGGTCTGTATAATATATATCGAGCTTATACGGGGAGTTCCTCTTATAAGCCTTCTTTTCATGTCTGCGATCCTGTTCCCGTTGTTTTTCCCGCAAGGAGTCACGATAAACAAGATTATCAGGGCACAGGCTGCAATCATCATGTTTACCGCAGCATACATAGCTGAGGTTGTGAGGGGAGGCTTGCAGGCTATAACACGAGGACAGTACGAAGCGGCGGAATCATTAGGTCTTAATTATGCCCAGAAAATGCGGCTCGTCATTCTGCCGCAGGCACTAAAAATTGTTATTCCCCCTACTGTTGGCATATTGATATCGGCATTCAAGGATACATCGCTGGTTGTTATTATTGCTCTTTATGAGATTTTAAAGACCACAAGAACAGCACTTGCAGATCCGGCATGGATGGGATTCAGCCCGGAAGCCTATATCTTTGTGGCTTTGATTTATTTTGTGTGCTGTTATACCATGTCCAATTACAGTCGCAGGCTTGAAAAAGAGCTGCATTCCTGACGGCTTCATAAAAAGCAATTATTCACACGAAGGCACAAAGGCACTGAGAAAGGCCTATTGAAAACATTCAGGTTTTTCTTTGTGTCGTCAGTGATCTTTGTGTGAGAACGACTTCTTACTATGCCGCCAAGTTTGGTAAGGATGCTTTTGAATAAAATAAAGGATAGAGAGATTCATGATCAGTGAAGCGACTAAAAACAGCATAGAGCGGTCTTCCGAAGATAAGATTATTGAAATTATTGACATGAACAAATGGTTCGGAGACTTTCATGTCTTGGTAGATATTAACCTGACTGTTTACAAGGGTGAACGAATAGTTATCTGCGGTCCGTCAGGATCAGGGAAATCGACCCTTATCCGCTGTATCAACAGGCTTGAGGAACACCAAAAGGGTAAAATTATAGTTGACGGAATTGAACTCACCGGCAACCTCAAGAACATCGAAAAAATACGTGAAGAAGTTGGCATGGTCTTTCAGCATTTCAACCTATTCCCACATCTTACAATACTTGAAAATCTGTCTCTCGGTCCGATATGGGTCAGGAAAGTACCAAAAAAAGAAGCGGAAGAGACGGCAATGTATTATCTGGAAAAAGTGCATATTGCGGAACAGGCGAACAAGTATCCGGGACAACTTTCAGGTGGGCAGCAACAAAGGGTCGCTATTGCACGTAGCCTTTGCATGAAGCCCAAAGTAATGCTTTTTGACGAGCCGACTTCAGCTCTTGATCCTGAAATGGTCAAAGAGGTTCTTGATGTAATGATAAATCTTGCCAAAGAAGGTATGACAATGATTGTTGTTTCCCACGAAATGGGATTCGCAAAAAGCGTTGCCCACAGGGTTCTGTTCATGGATTTTGGCCAGATAGTTGAAGAAAATACTCCTCATGAATTTTTTGATAATCCACAGCATGACAGAACCAAACTTTTTTTAAGCCAGATTCTGCATTAGTGTTTATCAGCCGTTATCTTGTTTCTATTCCGGAATATTTGCATAATCTTCACTCAGCAGGAGTCAGCTGCCAATTCTTTTTGTTTAGTATTTGATTCTTTAGAGAATCCCGTTTATCCTGTAAAATCATGTCGGGAATTTTGCATAACTTTTCCATCAACTTATTATTTGGATCGTACAAGTTTAAAAATGAAACCTATTGTAGCTATTGTTGGCAGACCCAATGTTGGTAAATCGACTTTTTTTAACCGTGTTACGAGGAAAAAAGACGCTATTGTTGATAATTTCCCCGGAGTAACAAGGGACTCTATCTATCGGGATGCTGTCTGGAACGATGCTCAATTTACACTTGTCGACACAGGCGGCTTTATGGGCGGCGAGGACGATGATATTATCTCAAAAGTCCGTTTCCAGGTAAAAGAAGCTATCGATAATGCTGATGTAATTATCATGATGCTGGACGGAAAATGGGGTGTTTCACCTTTTGATTATGATATTATCGAGATGCTCAGGACAGCCGGTAAACAGATTTATTATGTTGTAAATAAAATAGATGGTGATGAAAAAGAGATAAATCTTTATGATTTTTATAATCTGGGAATAGAAAATCCATATTCGGTTTCGGCTGAACATGGTTATGGAGTTCCGGATTTTCTTGACGATCTGGTTGAGCAAATGCCAAGAGTTGTTCATGAAAAATCCAGGGATATGGCCAAGATTGCAGTAATTGGAAGACCGAACGTCGGGAAATCTTCTCTCATAAACAGGATACTTGGTAAAGAACGGCATATTGTAAGCGATATTCCGGGCACAACCCGGGATGCAGTCGATTCCATCTGTGAAATAAAGGGGAAACCCTATCTTCTAATAGATACTGCCGGGATACGCAGAAAAGGTAAAGTATCAAAAAAAATAGAAAAGTTTTCCATTATTAAGGCATTGAAAAGCCTTGACAGGTGTGATGTAGCCCTAATAATCATCGATGCTTCAGAGGGCATAACGGAACAGGACATAAGTGTTGCAGGATATGCTTTTGAGCGGGGATGCGGCTGCATCTTTCTGTTAAATAAGTGGGATGCTGTTGAAAAAGACGATAAAACAAGGAAAATACTTATTGACCGGTTGAGGTACGATGCCAAATTTTTGAATTTTGCGCCTGCAATGGTGATTTCAGCCAAAACAGGCCACGGAGTCTCAAAAATTTTTAATCTTATCGAAGAAGTCTATGGCCAGTATGAAAGAAGAATTGGAACCGGCGAATTAAACAGAATCTTTGAGGTTGCTGTAAAAAAAACGGAGCCCCCTCTCTATAAAGGAAGAAGGCTTAAATTTTACTATGCAACGCAGGTATCTGTTAAGCCTCCCACATTTGTCTGTTTTGTTAATTTTCCTGAGGGGGTTCATTTTTCTTACAGTCGCTATCTTGTCAACCAGATAAGGGAAGGTTCAGGGCTTGACAAGACGCCGGTAAAGATAATCTTCAGGAAGCGGGAAGGGGACAGGCATAAGAAAAAATAGATGGATCACCCCGAAAAGAATGGTGATCCAGGATTCAAGGGTTCATGGGTTCAAGGATTCAAGTGACAGCACAGGCATATAGGCATATAGGCTGTAGTCTGAAGGCTGTAAGTCGCCGAACATAATTTCCTCCTACAGTCTATTTACCTTAAATTGCGGGTATCAGCGAAAATCGGCATCCGATTTAATAAGATTTAATTGAGGGAAGCTTGGACATTTTTGAATACGGCGCACGGAAAGCGGGAAATGAATCAAGGCCTCTTGCCGAAAAGATGCGTCCGCGGAACATGGATGAGTTTGCAGGGCAGGAGCATGTTGTCGGCAGCGGGACACTGATCAGGCATGCAATTGAAAAAGACCAGGTTTTTTCCATGATTCTCTTGGGTCCTCCCGGATGCGGTAAAACCACTCTTGCAAGAATAATAGCACTTGAAACCAGCTCATATTATGTTCATTTTTCAGCCGTATTATCAGGTGTGAAAGAGATCAGGTCTGTTATTGAAGAAGCAAAAAATCAGCTTAAACTTCACAGGAAACGAACCATACTGTTTGTCGATGAAATCCACAGGTTCAACAAAGCTCAGCAGGATGCATTTCTTCATCATGTCGAAAGCGGGCTCATAACTTTAATAGGCGCGACGACCGAAAATCC
>JAHJJB010000176.1 GCA_018823005.1 Pseudomonadota bacterium
AGCTTACAATTTACATCGGATGGCTGCTTCATAAAACACCCGGTGGCATTGTGGCGGGTTCTTTGTTTGTTATTCCGTCCATGTTTATTTTATTCGCACTCAGTTATATTTATGCGGCATTTGGAAATGTATTTCTGGTAGAATCTTTTTTTAACGGTTTAAAAGCCTCGGTCATGGCTATTGTTTTTGCGGCAGTTATCAAAATCGGAAAAAAATCGCTGCAAAATTCCCTCCTGACAGGTATTGCCGCATTCTCTTTCATTGCTATATATTTTCTGAAGATTCCTTTTCCTTTAATTATCATTGTATCTGCAGTCATCGGCATATCAGGAAGTTTCTTGTTTCCGGATAAATTTCAGACGTCAAAATCCAAAGATGTCAGAGGGCTTGAGGATGAAGGCTACGTTGTGATTTGTGATAATGCCGATGAATGCCATATCGTTCCTTCTCCGGGAAAAAGTATCGGGATTCTCATTTCGTTTATCATTTTATGGGTAATTCCAATAGCCGTTCTCTATACTATATCTGCTTACAAAGTATTCTATACAGAAGCGTTGTTTTTTACCAAAGCTGCATTCATGACCTTCGGAGGAGCCTATTCGGTATTGGCATATATCGCCCAGGCAGGAGTCGAACAATATTCATGGCTGACAAGACCCCAGATGATGGACGGACTCGGACTTGCCGAAACAACCCCGGGCCCTCTGATTATGGTGGTGCAGTATGTCGGATTTATGGCAGGATGGAATTATCATGGAAATTTAAGCCCGCTTTCAGGTGCTGCTATCGGCTCTCTTATAGCCACCTATTTCACATTTCTTCCATGCTTCATGTTTATTTTCTTAGGAGCGCCATACATAGAAAAATTACGGGATAACCATAAAATTTCTTCGGCGTTATCCGGAATTACGTCTGCAGTTGTCGGTGTTGTTCTGAATCTGGCGGTCTGGTTCGGAATGTATGTGATCTTTCCGCAAACAGGTATAATCAACTGGTTTGCGCTTTTTTTGGGAATATTATCGTTTATAGCCATGCAATGGCTTAAAACAGGAATGATTCCGGTTATTGCAGTTTCAGGCATAGCCGGAGTGTTGTGGAATTTATTTTGAAAAATAATTGAACATAACGCTGCCTTTTTGTAAGGCAGCAATCATTCATTCAATCCCGATAATTTTATCGTCGGGATATGGGGAGAAGATATGGAAAAATCTGACAGCATGAAAATACAGGACATTATATCCCGGCGGATTAGCGTCAGGACCTATCAGCCGGAGCCGACGTCGCCCGATGATCTGGAAGCCGTTCGCCGCGCTGGCGAACAGGCGGAGGCTTTGTCGGATGCTGACATGCAGTTTCATCTCCGCACGGACGCGCAGATGGGCAGTGAGATCAAGGGGATCATCGGCGACTATGGGAAAACCATCCATGCCCCTCATTACATCGTGCTTGCCTCCCGCGAACGCGAGGGATATCTTACCGATGCAGGATTCCGCTTTGAACAGATGGTCCTCGATGCCACAGAGCGGGGACTTGGTACGTGCTGGGTCGGCCTGATGTTCAAAGAGGCCTCACTCCGCTCCACACTCGGACTTGACGGTTCATGGCGGATAATTGTCCTCTCTCCGATCGGCCGTCCCCTGAAAAACAGCCTGACAAACCGCATGCTGAGGACCCTGGCCGGCTCAAAAGGACGCAAACCTATCGATCAGTTGTTTTTCTGGCAACGACACGGTGAAATGCTGCCTGCGAATGTGACATCGGACCAGCACCTCATGCAGGTACTTGAAGCGACCCGTTGGTCCCCATCCTGGATGAATAAACAACCATGGCGTTTCGTGCTCCTAGACCGGGAAATTCTTGTCTACAAGCTGCAGCATCAGGAGAGGGAGGGCAAGGACTACAATCGCCTAGACTGCGGCATTGCCATGTGTCACCTGCACGTTACGGCAAGAGCGGTGGGCATCAAGGGCCGGTTTGAACTGGGATCGTTCGAGGTCCCCGGAATATCCGGTGCAGAACCGATCGGTAAATACGTTCTGGAGAATAAAGTGTTGTAAAGTACCTATCTTGCTTTTCAGCATGACTATGTAGTCGGTTCGTCGTTTGCAGGAGTTGGTTTCATTTCCTGTTTTTATGATAAACGCCAAGCCATTCATCCTGGAATTCTTCAAACCGGTTCTCCTCTATCGCGACCCTGATCTCTTTCATGAGGTCCTGGTAGAAGGTTAAATTGTGGATGGTAAGTAGCGTTTCCGCAAGAGGATCACGTGAAAAGAGGAGGTAGCGCAGGACCATGCGGGGGTAGGTCCTGCATGTATAGCAATTGCACTTTGTATCAAGCGGGAATTTGTCCTTTCGGTAGGTTTTGTCAAGAATCCTTATTTTCCCCATGTGGGTAAAAAGTGTTCCCTGCCGGGCATAACGTGTTGGAATTATGCAGTCAAACATGTCCATTCCCCTTCGCACGGCAGCAAGTATATCTTCAGGCAGGCCGACTCCCATTAAATACCTCGGCTTGTTTTCGGGCAGGAAATGCGCCGTCACATCCACCACTTTTTTCATAAGTTCGAAACCTTCACCAACGCTGACTCCGCCTATGGCGTAGCCGTCAAAAGGTATCGCAGTGATTTCAATCGCGCTTTTCTGGCGAAGTTCCGGGAAGATTCCGCCCTGAATGATCCCGAACATGAACTGGTAATCCTTTAATTCAACATCCCTGCATCTCTTTGCCCAGCCGGTAGTCCGGTCAACAGACTGTTCTATGTACTCTCTCGATGCCGTGTGCTCAACACACTCATCAAAAGCCATGACGATATCGGCCCCTAAATCCCGCTGAATCTCCATCGATTTTTCGGGAGTAAAAAAAACCCGTTCACCATCCTCCTCGTACGAAAAGGAAACTCCCTCATCGCTTATCTCTTTTCCGGGAAGGGAAAACACCTGGAAACCTCCCGAATCGGTGAGGATGGTCTTATTCCAGCCCATGAAACGGTGAAGACCGCCCATCCGTTTGACTGAGGCAAGCCTTTCCCCGAGGGAAAGATGGTATGTATTGGCAAGAATAACTTCCGAATCGGTCTCCGCAACATCTCTTGGCGTAATTGACCTGACAAACCCCGCAGTCCCGACAGGCATAAAAGCGGGCGTCTGAACTTTCCCATGAGCGGTTGTAAACTCACCCCTCCTTGCACCACATGAATCGGCGGCAATCAGGTTAAAGCCTATATCTTTTGAATTCATTTCATTCATTTCCTTTTATTATCCCATAATTCCAACAACTGCTCCTGTCATGCAGGTTGCAATAGTTCCGGCAACAATAGTTCTGAAGCCGAGAGAAACTATCTCGTTTCTTCTTGAAGGTGCCATTGTACCCAATCCGCCTATCATTATCCCGAGGCTTCCCGGATTTGCAAAACCACACATTGCATAAGTCATTATCAGAAGGCTCCTGGGGCTCAAAGCTCCTTCGGGAAGTTTGCTCATGTCTACATAAGCAATCAGCTCGTTTAAAATAGTCTTGGTTCCCATCAGTATTCCTGCAGTATGAGCCTCTTTCCAAGGAATACCCATGAGCCAGACAACCGGAGACATTAATAATCCCATGATCCTATGGAGAGTTACAGGTTCATTTCCTATATCAGGGAAAAGGCCGATAAGAAGATTCACAAGATGCACCAGGGCAACAAGCACGATAAGCATCGCAACTATATTTATAAGGAGTTCCACACCCTGCAGAGTGCCTCTGGTAATGGCATCCATTGAGCTTGAAGCTTCATCGGCAGCTACATATTCTCCTGTTGACGGTTTTCCGGTTTCAGGAACCATTATTTTTGCAATCGTAATTGAAGCCGGAACGCTTATAATCGAAGCAACCAGCATATGTCCCATTATATCCGGTATTGTCCTGCTGAGAATGCTGGCATAAAGCACCATCACGGTTCCTGCAATCGTCGCCATTCCGCATGTCATGAGTGAAAAAAGCTCGCTTATTGTCATATCCTTCAGATAAGGACGTACCAGAAGCGGTGACTCCACCATCCCGAGGAATATATTTGCTGAAACTCCCAGGCCCTCAGCACCTCCGATCCTCATGGTTTTCTGCAATACCCATGAAAAGGCTTTTACCACAATCGGAAGAATTTTCCAGTAAAAGAACAATGACGACAGGGCGCTTATGACAAGAACAAGGGGAAGCGCTCTGAAGGCAAGGATGAAACTCGATCCCGGAAATTTTTCATCAAACGGAAGGCTTCCTCCTCCGAGATATCCGAAGACAAACGATGTCCCGGCAGTCGTCGATGCTTCAAGCGACATGAAAAGCCTGTTGATAAAAAGAAATAATTCCCTGAAAAGGGGCAGTTTAAGAAGGATAAACCCGGTCAGTACCTGCAGAACAAGGCCTGTTGCCACAACTCTTAAATCGACTTTGCGGCGGTTTTCGCTGATAACCCATGCAATGAGGGTAAAGGCGAACAAACCGGCAATGCTCCGAATAACCATACCCGGCCCCTCCTTATATTCATTTTATACGTATTACGTTTTTTCTGATAATAAACACTTTCTGCATAAGAGTTCAATTACAATTATTTGATTTCAGACAAATATTTGTGTAAGTAGTCAAGCATTAAATCCGTGGCGCTGTTTAAAATAATAGCAGAATTGTGTACCTTTTATATTAATTGTTATATTTATATAAGGAACCATGAAATGCCTCATTGCATTATTGAATATTCAAATGAAATTGAGAAATTTGTAAAACCGATACAATTGACAAATGCCGTATATCAAGGCGCATTAAAGTCAGGCTTGTTTAAAGATGACGACATTAAAACCAGGTCTATCGCATTTGATAGTTATCAATCAGGTTCTTTAAGGAAAGCGTTCGTTCATGTTACTGTAAAAATTTTTTCCGGGCGCAATTTAGAACAAAAGAAAACATTATCGGAATTAATAATATCACAGCTTAAAACTATCGATTTTCCTTCAACTTTATTAACTGTTGAAGTTGTTGAAATTGAGAAAGAATCATATGCCAAGGTGGTGATTTAAGCTCCCCGCCGATAGTAGAGGGGAATGCACACTCGGCTCGATTCAAACATAACAAGCATTTACAGCGGATGTCTTGCAGCCGCAACTGATTTTCAAGTTCAGCTTAAGAGATAAAATAAAAGAGATGAAAAAACTATCAATAGGATTTTTTTTGTTCTTAATCGGCTGTGTTGGAATACCTGAAAATGTAAAACCCGTTGATAATTTCAAGATAAAGAAATATCTGGGTAAGTGGTACGAAATTGCGAGGTTGGATCATTCATTTGAGCGCGGTTTGACCCACGTAACAGCAGATTACAGTTTGCGGAATGATGGTGGTGTAAGAGTACTGAATCGTGGGTATTCTGCTAAAGCAGGCTCATGGAAAGAAGCGGAAGGGAAGGCTTATTTTGTCAAAGGATCTAATCAGGGTTACCTGAAAGTTTCTTTCTTTGGCCCCTTTTATGGTTCTTATATTGTTTTTGAACTTGACCATGAGAATTACCAATATTCACTCGTATGTGGTCCTGATAAATCTTATTTATGGATTCTGGCAAGGAACCCAATAATGAAAGAAGCCATAAAATATGCTCTGATAGAAAAAGCAGCAGCATCAGGTTTCGACACAAGCAAATTGATATTTGTCGATCATCACCAATCGCCCGAATAGTCATTCCAGCCGACGCATTCGGCGCGGCTGATTAGCGATGTTAGGCTACAAGAAAGGAGAATGAGAGCGATATGAAGAAGTGCTGCCTTCCGATCTTCGTCATGGGTTCAATTGTGTTCATTGCACTGTGTGCTTGCGAAAGGCTCGCAGAAAAGCCCATGCCCGGCGGATATTATGCCGTATCGGTGACTAATGCCGAAGTCGTAGCAGCAGCAGATTTCGCCATCAAGGCAGAAGAGACAACAATGCAGGGAAACAACCCATCGGCGACATTGACCTTAGTAAAGATTCTGAGCGCACAACAGCAGGTCGTGGCAGGAATGAATTACCGGCTGCATCTGCAGGTTAAGGTGAATGGCACAGAAAAAAAGGCGGAAGCTGTCGTCTGGTGGCAGGCGTGGAACAAGCAGGAACCGTACAAGTTGACTTCATGGAACTGGAAATAGATTCCTCTCACTTCGAGCAAATGGGTAGATTGGAAAACATTCTATAATTATGGCACGTTATTGCAAGATACTTACTGTTGTGCTTCTAAATTTGCTGTTTGCAAAAGAAGCATTAACGGAACCTTGTTGGATGGTTGGATGCGAAGGGAATGTGGGTTTTATAAGAATACCAGCAGGGCAAATAGAAAGAAAAAAATCTAATATAATATGGAATAACGGAATTAAATACACTTTTGATGATAAAACTCTTTTATTCAAGAAGCCAGGCCTCCCCAAGGTCAATAGTATTGTGAAGGTTAATACAATGACAAGTATTTCGTCGGAGTGGAATGGAGATGTTAGGACTATTGATTATGATAAAGCGGAAGGAATTGTAAAAGATTTTAACCTTAAATCAAAAGATTACATATTTAATGACAATGCCATGGTGGCAAAATCCATGCAATATGAAGGTTGGGGAGGCTGGATTGGGAAAGGATCAAAAATTCAAATTTTGAATTATGTTACATGTAAGACGAACGATGGCGAAGTGACATTGGCTTTTGTAAAAGTAATTAGTGATGAATATGAATAAAGAAAATAAATCCAACAACAGCCTGGAGCTGGTGGCTGCCCTGTGGAAGATCCTGAGGCCCCGCAGCTCTCAACCTGAGCGTTATAGTGAGGGCTTCCAGTTAGAAAATATCATGAGATGACAAAATGTCGTTTCCACATTTAAATAACATCGCATTCAGTGTTGAAAAGCAAGGCCCTGCCACCATAACAAAAGCGACTTTTCCGTTCCGATATGGGACATACTCAGAGATTAGAACCTCCGAATACGAATTCATTTTTAATTTAAATGGTGAAATAAAATTTATTCGGGGCCTGAATGTAAACTGGCCTCATCCTGCCGCGCAGGTCAAACGGACGGACGGCAATGATTGGGTGTACTATTCTGTCGGCGACGTTAGCGGTGATAGAGGCATTATTTCATGGATGGGCGAGTATTATCTGCCTTGTCTTCCCTATCCCAGCAACGCAGTATGGGATGTTAACTATTTAACGAACCCCGTTATAATGGATGCGTTCGCAGCATGGTCCCAATTGTATGCCGACCTTTATGGTGCACAAAAAACCGGACTGCATCCCAGGATCAAAGATTTAATAAGCCGGATTTTGCAGAACCATGACGGCGTACTTTACGAGCGGTCTCAGAAATTGAATACGATCATCGGCGAACGGGTGACTGTTCTTCCGCCAGATACCCGACACGTTGATTACGAGATCATTCCGATTATTATCGCAGACGGGTGTCTATATCACTGTGATTTTTGCTGTGTCAAATCCGCACAAAATTTTCATAAACGTTCCATAAGCGAGATCATCGAACAGATACAACAAGTTAAAGCCCATTATGGTCGCAATATTCAGAATTTTAATGCACTGTTTTTAGGAAATCACGATGCACTTGCAGCCGGGGATGAATTGATATGTTTCACTGCATCCGAAGCCTTCAAATCTTTTTACTCTGGAACCGCACGTGCTGTGACTCCTTTCCTTTATCTGTTTGGAAGCGTTGATTCCCTGCTCAATTCTAAAAATGAGCTGTTTGAAAAACTCAGCAAGCTTCCTTACTATACCTACATTAACATTGGATTCGAGTCGGTTGACGCACCAACTTTAAATTTCATTCAAAAACCTGTCGATGTACCAAAGGTTCGAGCCGCTTTCCAGAAAATGCTTGAAATTAATGAGAGTTATACAAACATTGAGATTACAGGCAATTTTCTCGTTGGAGAAGGACTTTCGTCTGAACACTACCAATCCCTTGCCAAGTTACTCCGGGACACATCAGGCCCATCAAATGGAAGAGGTGCTATTTACCTATCCCCATTAAAGGATAGCCCTAAAAGGCGTGAATTATTACCTCAATTTTTTGAAATCAAGAACCAGAGTAAACTACCGGTATATATCTATTTGATTCAGCGATTATAGTGAAAACAGAAAAATCCTGGATGCGACGCCCTAAAAGCCTATCCTGAGAATTGACTTTGGGCGGCCCCGTAAGTATATTCAATATGATAATCTTGAAGAATGCTTCACTTAAAAGGTTTTTATGCTGTATCAAAACAATCCCCGGAATAAGGCCCAAATAGTCTATTTTTCTCATGGAGGAGGTCCCTTGCCGATTCTCGGAGACCCCAGCCACAAATCGATGATCGATTTCATGATACAGCTTCCGACCCGGCTTAGGAGGCCTGATGCAATCATCGTCATTAGCGCTCATTGGGAAGAAAGCGCAGCAACGCTGTTGGGAGCACAATCGCCTCCCATGTTTTACGATTATTATGGTTTCCCTGATGAAGCCTATAAAATCACCTACCCGGCTCCCGGAAGCCCGGAGATTGCTAATAGTATTGCCGGATTACTGAATAACAACAATATACCGGCCCTCATCGATCCTCTGCGGGGGTTCGACCATGGCTTATTTATCCCGCTGAAACTGATGTATCCTCAAGCTGATATCCCGTCTCTTCAACTTTCGCTGTTGCGCGGTCTTAATCCTACGGCACATTTAGCTCTTGGGAAAGTGTTGCGCGGTTTACAGCATGAGAATATCCTGGTAGTCGGATCCGGATTTTCATTCCACAACATGAGAGCATTTTCCCGGCAGGGAATTAATAAGCCTGATCCGGCAAATGATGCCTTTCAAAATTGGCTGATCGAAGTATGTACCGGGCCGATAACCCAGACCGAGCGTGAACAATGTCTGATCGATTGGCAGAAAGCGCCTTCAGCACTCTACTGTCACCCCCGTGAAGAGCATTTGTTGCCACTCCATGTGTGCCTCGGTATGGCGGACAAACCGGCCACAACGATATTTGACGACTACATTCTGGGAAAGCGCGGGGTTGCGTTTCTTTGGTGAGGGAAAACAGATGAATTGACCGTTCCCACTTTATCTAAAATCAGTTTGAAATGACGATTCAAAGCATATATGGTACAAAACAATTATCATTGAAGATTCCCAGCAGCAAGCTGCGGTAATTGCTTGTCCGCTGTTGCTGTGTGGCTGGCGCTCACTGTTTCGGTTCAAGGGTTCGAGTGAAAGGTAAGCCTGTAAGAACTCCGGAGGAATATAATAAAGGTTGGATAAAATATTAGAATGAAGCTTAAATCAAAACTTCCCGATATCGGAGTTACCATCTTTACCAGGATGACTGCGCTTGCAAACGAATGGAACGCGATCAATCTTTCGCAGGGATTTCCTGATTTTGATGTAGACCCGGAACTGACAGGGCTGGTGTATAAATATATGCAAAAAGGGTTCAACCAGTACGCTCCGATGCAGGGCGTTATGCCGCTTCGCGAAAGGATAGCTGAAAAGACTTTCAGATTGTACAAAGCCTCGTACGATCCTGCAACAGAAATTACTGTTACTTCAGGAGCCACCGAGGCTTTGTTTGCAGCAATCGCAGCGGTTGTTAACAAGGGAGACGAAGTGATAGTTTTTGAACCGGCCTTTGATTCCTACGTTCCGGCCATACTCTTGAACGGCGGCATTCCGAAGTACATCAAAATGAAAACACCCGGCTACATAATAGATTGGGATGAAGTTAAAGATGCGGTATCTGACAGAACAAGGCTCATGATATTAAACTCGCCGCATAATCCCACAGGTTCCGTCCTCTCGAAAGATGACATTTCATATCTCAGGGAAATAATCCGGGAAACGGACATGTTTATTATCAGCGACGAAGTATACGAGCATATAATCTTTGACGGAATTTCTCATGAAAGCATGGCAAGATATACCGATCTGGCCTCCCGGAGTTTCGTCATAAGCTCTTTCGGCAAGACATATCATACAACCGGATGGAAGGTTGGATACTGCCTTGCCCCGAAAAGCCTTTCGGCCGAATTTCAGAAGGTGCATCAGTTCCTGACATTTTCAACCAATACCCCGGTTCAGCATGCATACGCCGAATTTCTCACAAATGAGAATGCTTACCTCGGCTTATCCGGATTCTACCAGAAAAAGAGAGACAGATTTTTATCCCTTCTGAAAAACTCACGCTTAAAACCGGTCCCGTGCAGCGGGACATATTTTCAAATGCTTGATTATTCATCCATATCGGATGAACCGGATACGGTCTTTGCAAAGCGGATTACGGTTGAACACGGTGTTGCATCAATCCCCCCGTCCGTATTTTATCACCGGAATGACGACCACAAGACCCTTCGTTTCTGTTTTGCAAAAAAAGACGAAACGCTCGAAAAGGCAGCGGAAAAATTATGCAGGATTTAAATATTACACTCATACAGACTTCGCTTTTCTGGGAGAATATCGAATCGAATCTCTCATTGTTTGATTCAAAGATAGACGGCATCATGGATGAAACAGACCTTATCGTTCTTCCCGAGATGTTCACCACAGGGTTCAGCATGAATGCTGAAAAGCTGGCTCAGGAGATGGACGGCAACGCTGCGGAATGGCTGAGAGAAAAATCCCGCAGCAGGCAGACCGATATAACAGGCAGCATGATCATCAGGGAAAACGGGAAATATTTCAACCGCCTCTTATGGGCAAAGCCGGACGGAACCCTTTTTCATTACGATAAAAGGCACCTTTTCAGGATGACCGGGGAAGAGAAGATTTACAGCGCCGGAGAAAATAATATTACGGTTGAATTGAAAGGCTGGAAAATCAGGCCGTTTATCTGCTACGATTTAAGATTTCCATGCTGGACAAGAAATTTCAACAACGGCTATGATGTTGCCATTTTTATTGCAAACTGGCCTGAAAAGCGCTCATATCACTGGAAAACCCTTCTGCCTGCGAGGGCGATTGAAAACCAGTGTTACGTCATGGGTGTAAACCGGGTTGGAGAAGACGGAAACGGCTATTATCACAGCGGGGATTCATCGGTTATCGATTTTGCTGGCAGGATTCTTTTTCAAAAGCAAAACGAAGAGGCTGTTTTCTCCGTTTCGCTCTCATATTCCGCTCTGGACGAATACCGGAACTCTTTTCCGGCATGGATGGATGCGGACCATTATCAATATACATCTTAACAGGGCAACCGTCATGGAATTTTCCGGCAATTCAGCCACTGCACCCGCCGACGGGTTTCTTGATTCATCAGGTGCAAAAATTCATTACCTCGACTGGCAGGGCAACGGAAAAGAGACGCATTTTCTTCATGCCAACGGCTTCTGTTCAGGCACATACGCCCCTCTGTTAAAACTCCTTGCAAATGATCTTCATATTATTGCAAGCGATATCCGCGGGCACGGCGATTCCGATTCTCTCGGCATTGAACGAATAAGCCACTGGAACCTGTTCGTCGATGATTTAAAGAATGTTGTGGAACAAACCATGTCTCCGCCGGTAATTGGCATTGGTCATTCGCTCGGAGCTGTAACCACATACCTTGCTGCTGCAAAACATCCTCACCTTTTTTCAAAAATTATTCTGATTGAGCCCGTGATACTCCCCAGAAGAATACTCTGGCTCATTTGTCTGATGAAGCTGTTTGGTATTGTCGGTCTGATTCCTCACGCGAGAATTGCGCGAAAACGGAAAAGAATATTTGAAAACAAAGACGCGGCTTTCGTGCGCTTTGCCTCAGGGAGAGGTGCGTTCAATACATGGTCAAAGGATTTTATTGATGCATATCTTGAATGCGGTATACTTGAAAAAGATAATGAAAAAGCGGTGTTAAAGTGTAATCCGGAGACTGAAGCGCAGATTTTTGAATCAGTTCCGCTTGACGTATGGAAATATGCCGGGAAGATAAAATGCCCTGTACTTTCAATCCGCGGCAAACACTCAGATTCTTTTTATGCTGACGCTGCGGAAAACCTTAAGAGATATATCCCGGCTTACGAACTTGAGACGGTTCCAAACGCGGGCCATTTTGTACCAATGGAAAAACCGATTGAGTGCGCAAAGATAATTGTTCGCTTTGTCAACAGACAGACTGCTTCTTAAATCATAATATGGATGCTTACAAAACAAATGCCGATGCGATAAAAGAAGAACTTGAAATACGAATTCTTCATGGCCTCGCCTGCGAATGGGAGGCCGCTCTTCTTACGCTCGATTTGAAACACCATGGATTAATGCAAATGCCGTTATTCAGCCTCAAAACCATGTCTCGAAGGCTTGGATACTGGTCAAATACGAAAAAAGAAATTTGCATAAACCGTGAATATGCTTTATCGCGCAACTGGGATTCAGTAAGAAGAATATTACTTCACGAAATGGCTCATCAGTTTGCCGAACAGGTTTTCGGCGCTCAAACCGAAACTCCTCATGGTCCTTTGTTCCGGAAGGCCTGTTATCTTTTAAGGGCCGATTACAGGGCATCTGAAGAATACATACCCGATGAAGGCAACTCCGGTATAATCGGGCGGATAAAAAAGCTTTTCGCCCTTGCTGAAAGCAGTAACCAGAACGAAGCCGAATCTGCCATGAGAAAAGCCCATGAACTGGTTGCAAAATACAATATGGACATCCTTACACGAAACACAGACCGTAATTTCATAAGCGTATTCGCGGGAACTCCCGGCCTCAGGCATCCCCGTGAAGAATATTTTCTTGCCCAACTTCTGAGGGATTATTATTTTGTATGGACCATCTGGGTTCCGGCATACGTAATAGCAAAACAAAAGATGGGGCGTGTGCTTGAATTGAGCGGAACCCCCGATAACATATCGATAGCATCTTATGTCTATGACTTCATAAGGCGCTACATTGAAAACCGCTGGGCCGAATATAACAGTCTCAATATGCTTAACCGCAACCAGAAGACCGATTTTGCATCGGGCATAGTAAAAGGTTTTTCCTCAAAATTAAAATCCGGCAGCAGGATCAAACCGCATCCGGGGAATGCACTGATAAAAATTGACGATCCCCTGCTGAAAGAATATGCGCAATACAGGTATCCGCGGACTATATCGGTTTCACGAAAAGGTTCAAGCTGCCATGCTAATATTCTTAAGGACGGAATAGATATTGGTAAGAAACTTGTGATTTCAAAAGGCATCACAAAATCGGGCACCAGCAGGAGATTTCTTCTGGAATATTGACGAACTCGCAAAAACTCTATTTTCTCACAAAGCCACCAAGGGCGCCAAGAAAATATCATTTAATATTAATAAGTTAACTTTATGATCTTTGCGGCCTGGTGTGAGATCTTGGCTTTTTATAAAGACGTCATAATTTACCGGATACAATTATCGACATTGCAATTGCAAGATCCTCCGGAGTGGTAATTTTGATGTTATTTATGCTTCCGTTTATGACCTTTACCTTCCCGCCCACTCTTTCCACGAGAGATGCGTCATCAGTCCCTGTAAAACCATCTTTTCTTGCACAATCATGAGCCTTTTTTATAAGAGCGTAATTAAAGGCCTGGGGAGTCTGGGCAAGCCATACGGCATCCCTTTTCATGGTTTTTTCAATATATCCCGAGCCGTTTATAATCTTTAAAGTGTCGGAGGCAGGCAAACCGAGAATACAGGCTCCATGTAAAACAGCCTGCTTAACACATTCTTCTATTTGATCCGGGCTGACAAACGGGCGGACCCCGTCATGTATTACAACCGTACTCTCTTTTTCATTCACCGCCAGAAGACCGTTATACACTGAATCCTGGCGTTCTGAACCGCCCGCAATAATATCGGTTTTTTTCTCAATTTTCAGCGGACTGATTATTTCATCTATGCATAACCGGAAGTCATCGGGAGGAATAACAAGGATAATGTGGTCAACAGTTCGGCACGAATCAAAGACTTTAAGCGTCCTGCGCAGGACGGGGCAGCCGTCAATCTCTATATATTGCTTTCGTACCGCCCCTTTCATTCTTATGCCTTTTCCGGCG